>NZ_JYNS01000018.1 GCF_000934725.1 Methyloterricola oryzae | reverse complement strand
GGAGGTAACTCATGAGCGCACTTCAGTCTGCGGTTCGGTCACACGCCGAAGCAGTACAAGTCTCTCGGACCGTTGATTACTTTGGTCTGTGGATTATTTTCATGGTACTGGTAGGTTCCTACCACATTCACGCGATGCTCACGATGGGTGACTGGGACTTCTGGGTTGACTGGAAGGATCGTCGTCTGTGGGTGACGGTGGTTCCGATCGTGCTGGTGACTTTCCCGGCTGCTGTTCAGGCGTTCCTGTGGGAGCGTTATCGTCTGCCTTGGGGCGCCACCGTGTGCGTCCTGGGTCTGCTGTTTGGTGAGTGGGTCAACCGCTACTTCAACTTCTGGGGTTGGACCTATTTCCCGATCACCCTGGTATTCCCGTCTCAGATCGTTCCGGGCGCCATCCTGCTGGATGTGGCTCTGATGCTGAGCGGCAGCTACCTGTTCACCGCGATCGTGGGTGCAATGGGCTGGGGTCTGATCTTCTACCCGGGCAACTGGCCGGTGATTGCGCCGTACCACGTACCGGTAGAGTACAACGGCATGCTGATGTCGGTTGCTGACCTGTTGGGCTACCACTATGTACGTACCGGCACCCCCGAGTACATCCGTATGGTAGAGAAGGGCACCCTGCGTACCTTCGGTAAGGACGTTGCGCCGGTGTCTGCGTTCTTCTCCGCGTTCATGTCCATCCTGATCTACTTCATCTGGCACTTTGTTGGCCGTTGGTTCTCCTCGGTCCGCTTCCTGAAGCAGAGCTAAGCGAGTAGTGGGATGCACGCGCCGGAGCGGTGAGCCGCTTCGGGGCGAGTAGACGAAAAAAAGACAATGCCGTGAGCCCTATTGGGGGTGGAGCGGCGAAAAATGAACATTCTCGAAAGAGGAGGAACTATGAAAGTAATCAGAGACAGGATCGCGCACTGGTCCTTGGTTGGTCTGCTGCTGGCATTTGCAGCGACCAGCTTCTACGCACCGAGCGCTTCGGCCCACGGCGAAAAGTCCCAGGCTGCGTTCATGCGTATGCGTACCATCCACTGGTTCGATCTGAGCTGGTCGAAGGAGAAGGTGAAGGTCAACGATACCGTGGAGATCACGGGTAAGTTCCACGTGTTCGAAGGTTGGCCGGAAACCGTCCGTGAGCCGAATGTTGCGTTCCTCAACATTGGTATCCCGGGTCCTGTGTTCATCCGCAAGGAGTCCTACATCGGTGGGCAGCTGGTGCCGCGTTCCGTCCGTCTGGAAATCGGCAAGACCTACGAGTTCAAGGTGGTTCTGAAGGCTCGTCGTCCTGGCGACTGGCACGTTCACACCATGATGAACGTCGAAGGCGGTGGTCCGATCATCGGCCCCGGCAAGTGGATCACCATCGACGGTTCTATGAGCGACTTCAAGAACCCGGTGACCACCCTGACCGGTCAGACGGTTGATCTGGAGACCTACGGCGAGAGCAACATTGCCTTCTGGCACGTGTTCTGGGCCGTGTTTGGTGTCGCTTGGATCGTGTACTGGATCCGTCGTCCGGTATTCCTGCCGCGTATCCTGCTGGCTGACGCTGGCCGCGCTGACGAGCTGATCTCTGGCACCGACCGCAAGGTGGCGATGGCCTTTGGTGCCGCGACCATCCTGATCGTGGTCATGTCCATGAGCGCAGCCAACAGCAAGTACCCGATCACCATTCCGCTGCAGGCTGGTACGATGCGCGGCATGGTTCCGATCGAGGACAAGAAGCCGACCATCGCTGTTAAAGTTGAAGATGCAAGCTACCGTGTGCCTGGCCGCGCCATGCGCATGAAGCTGACCATCACCAACAATGGCAGCAGCGCCGTGCGTCTGGGTGAGTTCTACACCGCTTCCGTGCGTTTCCTGGATTCCAGCGTCTACAAAGACACCTCTGGCTATCCGGAAGACCTGCTGGCTGAAGACGGTCTGAGCGTGTCTGACAACTCTCCGCTGGCTCCGGGCGAGACCCGCACCGTGGAAGTACAGGCTTCTGACGCCGCTTGGGAAGTCTATCGTCTGGCCGACATCATCTACGATCCGGACAGCCGTTTTGCTGGTCTGCTGTTCTTCTTCGACGCAGCTGGCACCCGTCAGATCGTACAGGTCGACGCTCCGCTGATCCCGTCCTTCATGTAAGGCGGGTTGAGCCGCCGCCGCAAGAGCGGCGGCTCAAGAAGCAATTGGCCTAATGGTCAAAAGCCCCTGGTGGATTTTCCATCAGGGGCTTTTTTAATTGGCTTCACGGACGCCGCAAACTGCGGTAATTCACCGAGGTATTACTTAGCCTTGGCTGGCTTTACCTCAATGGTGGTAGCTGACATCGTGTATTCCACGGTGGCCTTGCCCCCCTTCTGCAGATCGCCTTTCACGGTGGTATTGCCGGCCTTGGCTATTTCCCATTTTTCCTTGCCTTTCTGAATTACGATAGCGCTGTCCGTTATGTCCAAGATCGGACCCGTCACTTGGTAGGTCTTGCCTGCCATTACTGGAAAGGATACAGCCAGAGCCGCCAGCACGGACGAGGCGAGTAGGGTTGCTTTCATCGCAGAAACTCCTTGTAGATCCATAATGAAGGAAATCTGACGATACGGCTTTGCCGACCCATGGGCAAGTTATTCCTGATTATCGCCCCACGACCTTACAGTTCCTTACTGAACCGAGCTACGGTGTCGGCACGCAGCGGGGGCCAGGCGGAAGCTTCAACGAGGAGGTGCGAAAGGGCCGCTTGCCCCATGCGCTCCCAATTGAAATTCGGCTGACACAAAAATTCGGCGTTGACATCTTCCGCCAACACGGTGATGGCGATCAGATTACCGATTTCACGATCCGTGAAAGCGGTGAATGCGTCGGGGCTGTGGTGGTTCTCGATGGCCCTGACAATGTTTTCAGGCAAATACCAATAGCGCGCAAATACACTACCAACGCGCGCGTGGTCGGTGTTGTAGCATTGGTATTCCAAGTCGGCGAGGCTGAAATCGGAAGACTCGATACTTTGCCGAAACACCTGGAGGTAGTCGGACTGCTGCTGCATCAACAACAAGATGCCGCTATCATGAAAAAGGCCCATAAGAAAGGAAAGATCCCCGTCGAGGCCCAATTCCCCGGCTAGCATGAGCGCAAATGTCGCATTGCGCGCAGTATCTTCCCAAAAGCCTTCCATGCCAGGCATAGGTTTGAAGCTGCGGGAGAGTGACAGCGCCCTTACCATATGCAGGGTCTTACGGATGCCAACCATGACGATGGCTTCTTCCACGGAGGTGACTTTACGGCTGAGGCCGTAAAACGGCGAGTTCACCATCTTTAGCAACGAGGACGCCAGGGTTACGTCGCCACTTATGAGGAGCGCGATCGCTTTCAGATCGGGTTCCGCTTTTGACATTTCGGCCATGATTGGCGCAATCAAATGCGGCTGCGGCGGGAAAACGATGCCGCGCAATGCAAAATCCAAGGCCGGATCTTTAGCCTGGTGAGTCATTGTGTAATAGGAACTGCTGCCGATGTTATTGCAAGCATAGCAGCAAGGGACACAGCCCGTAGGGAAGGCAGGCGGACACAGAATGAAGAGTCTTTATTCAATGCCGGCGGCAGAGTAAACTATCAGGCTAAATCAACATTGTGCGGGTTCAGGCGAGCGGGTCTCTCGAATGTCTGTTGGCTGCCACGTAGCGATGTCAACCGGATTTGCGATGATTGGAAACTTGCCGATCGTCGATGTGCGCGGCCATTGGGTAGCGCGGTCTACTCATGAATAACGGCCGCATGGTATTTCATTTTTTAGGTGGTATATGTATCAAGCTTTGACAGTGCTTCACGTTCTGATCGCACTTGGGATCATCGGTCTGGTCATGCTGCAACAAGGGCGCGGCGCGGATGCCGGGGCCGGTTTTGGCGGCGGGGCATCCAATACGGTTTTCGGTGCCCGCGGGTCGGCTTCTTTTCTCTCGCGAACCACCGCCATTCTAGCCGCTGTCTTTTTTACCTCGAGTCTTCTGCTTGCTTACGTTGGAGACAATCAGGATAATAAGGCGGATGACCTGATGGAAGCTCCTGCGTCGAGCGCGGCACCACAGGATTTGCCGCCGGCAGCGCCTGCGGCCAACAAAGCCCAAGAATTGCCAGAGCAAAAGAGCGACGTTCCTCAGGCTCCGCAATAAACAGGACGCTTTCGATTATTCGAGCCGATGTGGTGAAATTGGTAGACACGCCATCTTGAGGGGGTGGTGACGAAAGTCGTGTCGGTTCAAATCCGACCATCGGCACCAATTGGCGATAGCGAGAACCACGCATCGCATCCATCGCGGCCCGCGCACCGAGTGTGACGGGCCGTTTTCCGTTCCAAGCCAAATCTCAATCCAGTTACTGTTCCGTTATGGAGTTCTTCCTGCACCATGTGGACGGCCGCGCCCGGCGTGGTGAATTGCGCTTTGCGCGGGGAGTTGTGGCAACCCCTGCATTTATGCCGGTCGGCACCTATGGCACCGTCAAGGCCATGACGGCGGAGGAACTGGAGTCGCTCGGCGCGGAAATCATCCTCGGTAATACATTTCACCTCATGTTGCGACCGGGCACCGAGGTAATCCGCGCGCATGGCGACCTGCACGATTTCATGCACTGGAGTCGGCCTATTTTGACGGATTCGGGTGGTTTCCAGGTCTTCAGCCTGGGCGCGATGCGCAAGATCACGGAAGCCGGGGTCCGTTTCCGGTCCCCGGTCGATGGCAGCCTTGTTTTCATGGGCCCCGAGGAATCAATGGCGGTTCAGCGGGCCTTGGGTTCCGATGTTGTCATGATCTTTGACGAATGCACCCCGTATCCTGCGACACATGAGGAAGCAAAAACCTCCATGGAGCTTTCGCTTAGGTGGGCCGAGCGCAGCAAGCATGCTCATGGAGACAATCCAGCGGCACTGTTTGGCATCGTCCAAGGCGGCGTCTATGAGGATCTGCGTGAGACATCCGCGGAGTCCCTGCAGCAGATTGGATTTGACGGGTACGCGATCGGTGGGCTGTCGGTGGGCGAACCCAAGGACGATCGCCAGCGGGTGTTGAGGGCTCTGGTTCCGCAGCTGCCCGCTGACAGGCCGCGCTATCTCATGGGGGTGGGAACTCCCGAAGATATCGTGGAGGCCGTTTGCTGTGGTATCGACATGTTCGACTGCGTGATGCCCACCCGCAATGCGCGCAATGGACACCTTTTTACTCAAAACGGCGATATCCGCATTCGTAACAGCCAATATCAGAACGATACCCGGCCCCTGGATGAAGCCTGCAGTTGCTATACCTGCCGGCATTACAGCCGCGCCTACCTGAAACACCTGGATAAGTGTCGCGAAATGTTGGGGGCCCGGCTCAACACGATACATAACTTGTATTACTACCAGCAGTTGATGCATGGCCTCAGGGAGGCTATCGCGGGTGGCGAGCTGGACACGTTCGTCACGCGCTTTTACAGCCAGCGCAGCAAATCCACTGGGATTGTGTAATAATGCCCGGCTTTAAGTGAACCAGAATGAGAATGTGCTCATGAGCTTTTTTATCTCCGATGCTTACGCGCAGGCCGCGCCTGCGGCACAGGATCCGGGTCTTGCTGGCCTGATCTTTCCAATCGCCATTCTGACGGTGTTCTTTTTCCTGTTCGTTTGGCCACAACACAAACGTGGACGTGAACACAAGAAATTAGTTGCCTCAATTTCCAAAGGAAACGAGGTGGTTACGAACGGCGGCGTTCTGGGCAAGGTTGTTGATCTCGATGACAACTTCGTGCAGTTGGAAGTGAGCGAGAACGTGTTCATCCACGTTCAGCGCCACGCGATCGCGTCCTTGATGCCCAAGGGCACTTACAAGACCAAGAAAAAGGTAGAAAAGGCGGCCTAGGCAGTCCCCTCCACCGTCGCGCAAACACGATACGAATTCCGTAGCACAGGCAGTCAACAATGCGAAACCGCTATCCCGTTTGGAAAAACCTGCTTATCCTGGCCATTCTGGCCTTGGCGGTGATTTATTCCTCTCCCAATCTGTTCGGCGAGGATCCTTCGGTTCAGCTATCGCCGAATCGGACCGTCAAACTGGAGCAGGCCACCGTGGTGCAGGTCGAGAAGTTGCTTGCCGATGCCGGGGTTAAGCCAAAGTCCATCGAACTGACGAACGATAGGCTCCTAGTCCGTTTCAGCGACACGGACGGACAGCTGAAGGCGGAAGACGTGCTGAAAGGTGCGATGGGTAACAATTACACGATCGCGCTCAATCTCGCGCCGGCGACCCCTGCCTGGCTAAGAGCCATCAATGCCCAGCCCATGTACCTGGGTCTGGACTTGCGCGGCGGTGTCCACTTTCTGCTTCAGGTGGACATGGATGCGGCTGTCAAGCAGGCTGAGGAGCGCTACGCTGAGGACATCCGCGCAGTCTTGAGAGAGAGTAAAGTCCGCTATTTGTCGGTGGAGCGGACCAACAACTACATCGAGGTCAAGTTTCAGGACGCAGGCACGTTGGGACAAGGCAAGGACGTCGTCAAAAAGGAACTGCGCGGCCTGCAGCTTGACACCGATCCCAGCGCCAACCTGCTGAAGGCCAAGATGTCGGAGCCGGAGATTCGGGAGGTCCGTAAGTTTGCCGTTGCGCAGAACATCACGACCCTGCAGAACCGCGTCAACGAGTTGGGCGTCGCGGAGCCGGTGATTCAGCGCCAGGGCGAGGATCGCATCGTGGTCCAGTTGCCGGGTGTTCAGGACACGGCACGGGCGAAGGAGATCCTTGGCGCCACGGCCACGCTAGAGTTTAGGCTCGTTGATTCCGAACATGCCGTTCCAACTGACGGCAAGGTTCCATTGAATTCAAGACTTTACTATGACCGTGGTGGCCGCCCGGTTCTGTTGCAGCGCAAGATCATCGTCACGGGCGACCAGGTGGTGGATGCCTCGTCGGGGCTGGATTCGCAATCCGGCTCTGCGGCAGTGTTCATCAATTTGAACAGCACTGGCGCCAAGAAGATGGCGGATACCACCAAGGACAATATCGGCAAGGCCATGGCCGTAGTGTTCATCGAAAACAAGTCCGAGACCAAGGAGGTCAACGGCAAGAAGATCACCACCAAGCGTAAAGTGGAAGAGGTGATCAACGTAGCCACAATCCGCGACCGTTTCAGCAAGCGTTTTCAGATCACCGGCCTGGATAGCACGAACGAAGCGCGCAATCTGGCGCTGCTACTGCGGGCGGGCGCACTGGTCGCACCCATGGACATCGTGGAGGAGCGCACCGTTGGTCCCAGCATGGGTAAGGACAACATCCAGAAGGGCATTCATTCCAATGTCTACGGCTTCCTCGCCATCGCGGCGTTCATGATCATGTATTACCGCGTGTTCGGGGTGTTTTCCATCGTGGCCCTGGGCATGAACGTGGTGTTGCTGGTCGCCGTTCTTTCCATGCTGCAAGCGACCCTGACCCTGCCGGGCATGGCGGGTATCGCGCTCACCGTAGGTATGGCCATCGACGCCAATGTACTGATTAACGAACGTATACGCGAGGAGCTTCGCAACGGTGTATCGCCGGCCGCCGCCATTTTTCTTGGCTATGATCGCGCCTTTGCAACGATCCTGGACACCAATATCACCACCTTGATTGCGGGTGTGGCCCTGTTCCTTCTGGGTTCAGGTCCAATCCGCGGTTTCGCCCTGGTTTTGTGCATCGGTATTCTGACATCCATGTTCAGTGCCGTGCTCGTATCCCGGATGCTGGTGAACCTGACCTACGGTTGGCAGCGCAAGCTCACCAAGCTCGCAATCTGACCGCCGCAAAGTTTTTCGAGGATCCCCGAATGGAATTTTTCAAGATCAAGCGCGATATCCCTTTCATGCGCTACGGTCGTATCACGACCACCATTTCCTTGCTGACCTTCATTCTGGCTGTTCTGGCGCTGTCTGTGCGTGGCCTGAACCTGGGACTGGATTTTACCGGGGGTGTCCAGATCGAAGTCAGTTATGACAAACCGGCGGATACTCAGGCCATTCGCGAGATAATCGAGTCTCAGGGCATAGCGGAATCCTCGGTACAGAACTTCGGAAGCACGCGTGATGTACTGATCCGCTTGCCGCTCAATCCGGATGTGAGCAGTGCCAAACTGAGCGATCAGATTTTTGCTGCACTGAAGTCATCGGACCCTGGGGTTGAATTGCGCCGGGTTGAGTTTGTCGGGCCACAGGTAGGCAAGGATCTGTTTGAGAGTGGTGCGCTTGCTCTGCTTCTGGTAGCTGCCGGCATCATGATCTACTTGGCCATGCGCTTTGAATGGCGGTTCGCCGTGGCGGCCATCATCGCGAACATGCACGATATCGTCATCATATTGGGTATGTTCGCGTTCTTTCAATGGGAATTTACCCTGTCGGTGCTGGCGGCAGTGCTGGCGATCCTGGGCTATTCGGTGAACGAATCGGTGGTTGTGTTCGATCGGGTACGCGAGAACTTCCGCAAAATGCGTAAGGCGACGGTTCCCGAAGTTATCGATAACGCCATCACCGCGACCATGTCGCGCACCATCATCACCCACTCCATGACACAGTTGATGGTGCTGGCGATGTTTTTCTTCGGCGGCGAGGCTTTGCACAACTTTGCCCTTGCCCTCACCATCGGCATCGTCTTCGGTATTTATTCGTCAGTTCTGGTGGCAAGCCCCATCGTGCTGTGGCTGGGCGTGTCCAGGAAAGACCTTATGCCGGTGGTTAAGGAAGGGGTTACCGACGATCGTCCCTAAACGCCCGCTGGAAGCAGCGATATCGCGTGACGTGCGGGGCGGTACCAGGCAATTTGAAAAGGCCGCATAAGCGGCCCTTTTCATGCACGGACGTCAATATGCAGTGAGTTCCAGGGACCGCGGGGGAGTCGTGATGCTCAGAGCCTCTGTCGTCAGATTTCTACCAAGGTGCCAATCTCCACTGCCCGATTGGTCGGGATTGCAAAGAAGGTGATCGGGTTGGAAGCGTTTCGGAACATGAAGATGAATATCCGTTCCTGCCAGGCGTTGAGTGCCGGGTTGTCCGAAGGGATCAGGGTTTCACGTCCCAAATAGAAGAGGGTCCGCGGTAGGTCCAATTCCAGGCCGAAGGTCGACGCCAGTCCTAGTGCATGCGCAACATTGGGGGTTTGGGTGAACCCAAAATGTACCGTGATCCTGAAGAAGTTCTGTCCCAGGTCTTCTATCTCCAGTCGCTCTTCCGCTTGAACATAGGGAATGTCATCTGTCATCACGGTGAGGAGGATGACTCTTTCATGCAGGATCTGGTTGTACTCCACATTCTGCAATAGGGCGTAGGGCATGCTGATGTGTCGGCTATACAGGAATATCGCCGTTCCAGGGACGCGGGGCACGGGGGAAGCCTGGATATCGCGCAAGAATTGTGTGAGAGAAACTGAATTCCTTTGAAGGTGCCAAATCAGAGCCTGCCGGCCCTTCTTCCAGGTTGTCATCAGCACGAACAGAAACGCTCCGATCAGAAGCGGAAACCATCCGCCTTCCAGCACCTTGATGGCATTAGCCGCCAGGAAGGCCAAGTCCACGCTAAGAAATACCGCAAGAAACATTCCGGCGATGCGCGTTGACCATTTCCAGACGTCCAAGGCGACGATGAAGGCGAGGCTGGTATCGATGGCCATGGTGCCCGTGACCGCGAATCCATAAGCGGACGCCAGTTCGGTGGACGATTGAAAGCTCAATACCAGGCCCAGGACGGCGATCAGCAAAAATTTGTTGACCGCGGGCGCATAGACCTGGCCCATCTCGGAGGCGGAGGTGTGTACGAAGCGCTGGCGGGGTATATAGTCCAGTTGCACCGCTTGGCGTGTGATGGAAAATGCGCCCGAAATGACGGCTTGGGATGCGATCACGGTGGCGGCCGTGGAGAGGGCGATCAACGGCAGCAAGGCCCAGTCCGGCGCCAGCAGAAAGAATGGATTTTTGATTGCTGCCGGGTTCTTGAGAATAAGGGCTGCCTGGCCTAGGTAGTTTAGAAGGAGGGCAGGCATTACAAAGACCAGCCAGGTAATTTGGATGGGTCTTCTACCAAAGTGCCCCATGTCGGCATACAGCGCTTCCGCGCCGGTCAGTGCGAGGACGACGGCGCCCAGGGCGAGGAAGCCGTGCCACCGATTCTCCAGAAAGAAGTCAAAGCCAAATTTCGGATTGAGGGCTTCGACTACCCCGGGGTTCTCCAGCAGACCGCGCGCCCCGAGTAGGGACAGGCAAAGGAACCAGATCATCATGACCGGACCGAAGAAGGTGCCGACTCGTTCCGTGCCTTTCTTCTGGAACAAGAAGAGAGCTGTGAGTACGCCCACGGCCAGAGGAAGCACGTATGGATGCAAGGCCGGTGCGGCGACTTCCAGGCCCTCGGCTGCGCTCAGTACCGAAATGGCCGGCGTAATGATGCCGTCCCCGTAAAACAGCGCCGCACCGAACAAACCCAGCGTGGTAATCACTGCACGCTGCTGCGAGCGGTGGCGGTTGCGCAGCGCCAGGGCCATCAATGCCATGATGCCACCCTCGCCCCGGTTGTCGGCCCGCATGACGAATACAATGTACTTGAGGCAAATGACCAGGATCAGTGACCAGAAGATGAGGGAAATCGCTCCGTAGACGGTGCCGGTGTCCGGAGTTAGTCCATAGCTCTCATTGAAGATTTCTTTCATGGTGTAGAGCGGACTGGTGCCTACATCGCCATATACAACGCCGATTGCGCTGATGCATAGCGGAATTAGGCTGGTCTTCTTGCTTTCGCGGGTGGGCTTCATGGCGCTCCACGGTCAGTGCTGTAACTCGAGCCCGAATGTGACAGGGTGTGTGTCAATGTGGAAATGCTCCATTCGTGCGTTAGCCAAGGCGCGTATGGTATACAGGAATCACAATGGGTTCCACGCCTCCCGGTTAGCGTTGCCTAAATTTTCACCCTTGACCGCGGATTGCACGGCAAGATTTATGGCAACCTTATCGATTGGCAAGCGATGAAGGGTTTGGATAGTGCTGGCGACGGCTTGTGTTCGCATAAAACCGTCTGCGCGATTTCTTGAAATTTGAAACGAAAGGTGATTGCGAAAATGCATTTGAAGTGGATGGTCTTCTGGTCCATTGCGTCCCTGCTATTCCCGATGGATTTATGGGCGGTTGAACCCAGTGGCTTCGTGCCGTTTGACCTAACCGATCATTGGGTGGGCTATGCGGCGCTGGCAGTGTTCGCCATCGCTTATGTGCTGGCGATGCTAGAAGACGCCACCATGCTGCGCAAGTCCAAACCTATGGTGTTTGCTGCCAGTGTCATCTGGGTGCTGATCGCGGTCGTGTATGTTTCGAAGGGAATGCAGGAGGAATCTGGAAAGGCTTTTCGGGTTACTTTGGAAGGTTACGCCGAGCTTTTCCTCTTCATCCTGGTTTCGATGACATACCTGAATGCCATGGAACAACGTGGCGTCTTCGAGAACTTGCGCATATGGCTACTCAGCAAGGGCTTCGGGTACCGCAAGTTGTTCTGGATCACTGGTGTTCAGTCGTTCTTCCTTTCCTCGGTCTGTAATAATTTGACAACAGCCTTGCTGATGGGGGCTGTGATCATGGCGATGGCAAAGAAGAATCGTCGGTTCGTCACCATCGCATGCGTGAACATCGTGGTTGCCACCAATGCGGGTGGTTCATTCAGCCCTTTTGGCGACATCACGACGCTATTGGTCTGGCAAAGCGGCGTAGTGCCTTTTGCACATTTCTTTAGTTTGTTGATTCCTTCTATTGTGAACTTCTTGGTTCCGGCTGCGATCATGCACTTCTGGGTACCCAAGGAAAAACCTGGATCGGCGGGCAAGCCTCAACCCATGCGGCACGGGGCTAAAGGAATCATCGTGCTGTTCCTGCTTACCATCGTCACGTCCGTGTGCTTTGAGAATTTTCTCGGGCTGCCTCCCGCTGCCGGCATGCTGGCGGGTCTCACGTATCTGAGCTTTTTCTTTTTTCACCTGTATAAAGTGCGCGTCGAACGGGGCGGGCAGGTCAAAGAGCAACGTGATGTGGACGCGGAAGACAGCGCTGCAGCGCCTTACGATGCCCTCATCGAGACAAAACAGCACTTCGACGTATTTCATAACGTTTCGCGCCTGGAATGGGACACCTTACTTTATTTCTACGGCGTGATGACAGGCGTCGGAGGCCTGAGCTTCATGGGCTACCTGACGCTGGCTTCCAATTTCCTGTATACCGATCTTGATCCGACCGTTGCCAACATCCTGGTTGGCATCATTTCGGCATTCATCGACAATGGCACCATCATGTTCGCCGTGCTGACGATGGCGCCGGCAATCTCCGAGGGTCAGTGGCTGCTGGTGACCTTGACGGCTGGGGTAGGCGGCAGCCTACTCGCGATCGGGTCGGCTGCCGGGGTCGGGCTGCTGGGACAGACTAAAGGCGCCTACTCCTTTATGTCGCATCTCAAGTGGGCGCCTGTGATTGCTCTAGGCTACATCGCCAGCATCGCCACCCATTTCCTGATCAATGGGCGGTACTTTTAAGGATCGAACTAGGTGGCATCGTTTTTCCCCAAAGCCTCAAGTTGGATGAACTTGCGAAAATCCACGGAGAACTTTAATCCCAGGAAGCGAGCAGTCACCTTCTGGAGTTCGTGGGTTTTGGGGTCATAAAATAACTTGGCCGAGGCATTGCGGCGGTCTTCATAACCGGAATCGGTGGACGCCGTTTCCGTTTGGAAACGATAGATGTGCAGCTTCAGTCCATTCTCCATGGTTTTTTCGGAGGGTTCGCCAAGGCTGGCGACGATTTCTTCGCGCGTGGGACGCTTGGCATCCACTTTTGGCAGATCTTCCGGATTGACCCGCAGTCGCTGTTTGCCCTGGTCGACGTTCCCTTTGCCCAGGGAGCGCAAAGACGCCTCAAGAAAACGTGGCGGAATCATGGCCATGAAAGTGGGCGAGAATTCCCAGCTTTCCAGGCGATCCTTGCGGTTGAATCGCAAGGTGAACACAACATCGCGACCGGTCTCCTGCTGGCCTTTGGCGTTGAGCTTGTGAAAGACCTGCCTCCATTCAGCCCCGCCATTCTCAGTGGCTTTTGAACTGGGCTCTACTTTCGCCAGAGTCAGATAATCATCGCTGTAGAGTACCGGATGCAGAAAATTAAGGGTGAAATGCTGCCCGGCATTCACTTTGAAATTTTCATCGAATTGGCTCAGTTGTGATTTCAGTTCCAACATACGTAGCCATACGCAGCCGCTCAGAGCAGTCGCCAACAAAAGCAGCGCAACTAGCCGAATTGACCTAGGCATGATACGGCATCTGTCAGAGGAGGCTGCCATGTTCAGAGGCGACCCATTGAACGGACGCGTGCGGGCGTAAAATGTATCGGAACGCCCAGCGTACGGCTACACCCAGGTAGAATCGTCGCTGTCATCTGAGGAAAAGCTGTCGTCGCTGGAAAGAAAGGGATCGGACGAATCTTCGCGGTTCCAGTCGGATTGTGATTCCGATCCGTAATAATTGTTGATCACGGTCTGCTCGGTAGGGTGGTCATTGAAGGTTTCGGAGCCCGAACCACCCAATGGCGAATGGTGCCCCAAAAGGCTTTCCAGTCCCTGAAACAGAAAGGAGCCAGCGACGACACCGGCTGCGGTACTCGCCATGCTCCCGAGGAAACTCTGTCCAACCGGGTTTACGGCGGCAGTTGCCGTCGCGCTTCGGGGCATTTGGTAGTTTTGCGCGCCAGGCACAGCGCCCGGAAGCTGAGTCGTTTGCTGAGGCTGCGTCCACGGATTCGCAGCGAGAAATCCGTCTTTGGATTCTTGCAATTGCCGCTGCAAGGCGGCGATTTGTGACTTAGCGGCATTGAGAGCCTGTTCCAGCAAGAGGCTGCGTTGTACCAACAGGTAGGCGGCATCCGGCTGGCGGGTGACCGCCTGATGAATCATGGCGTCGGCTTCTGCAACTTTCTCCGGGACGCTGGCGCGCTCGAGCTGATTCAAAAAATTCGACAGTTGTTCGCGTTCCTGCAGATTCATAAAGAAGATCTCAGTGGTTCAAGGACTGCTGCAATGTGGCGTCATTGGTAGGAAAAATCAAGTGGGCTATGTAGCTCGCTTGGCGAAAGCTGAGCCATGGCTAGCTTCCGTGGCGCGGTTTTGAAGCGTAGCTCCCCAGGGTTAGACAGTTCGTTTAGGGCACAAATGACCGAATTTATACGAAAACCACATCATCGCTATGAGGACCCGCTGGCTCGCATCTGGACAGCATGCGCAAGTGCGGTCGGATTCCGAATAGCCAGATCCCGCGATCTCTACGCCGCTACGGACGGTGAGGGTACGATCTACCTTGGGACAGACGATATCCTCGATCCGGACGACTCGTTGGCACAGATGATACTGCACGAGCTCTGTCATGCACTGGTGGAGGGCGAGGCGGGTGAATGTCAGCCAGATTGGGGACTCGACAACACCTCCGGTCGTGACACCTGGCATGAGCATGCATGTCTGCGGTTGCAGGCCTATTTGACTGCAGCTTGGGGATTGCGCGAGTTCTTCGCTCCCACGACTGATTTCCGTGTGAAATTCTGGAATACCATGGCCGAGGATCCCTTCCAGCCGTCTTTCCCCGTGGCTCGATACGAGCCAAGCTGTGTTGCGGCCCGGACCGCCGCGTGGCGCGCTTCGCTCCCGCGCTGGCAGGTTCCTCTCACGCAGGCTTTCGAGGCCACCGCGCGGGTATTGGCGGCCGTTAATTCGGTAGCGGACGGAACTTCGGTGCCAGTGACGAAGACTTTGGCTCTGCCTTCATTGTATGGCACGGTAAGGCCTGTTCCCGCAATGCATGCGGCGGGTCATTCATTTGTCGCGCCCTGGCATGGCCAAGAGCGGTGTGGCGGTTGCGCCTGGAGTTACCACAAACGGGGCCGTACGCGCTGCCGCCATCCAGGAACAGCCCCCATTTCTCCGGAAATGCCGGCCTGCGCGCGCTGGGAAGCGAGGGCTGATCTTGCCTGCGAAACTTGCGGAGCCTGTTGCCGTGAGGCCTACGACGCCGTTGATGTGGGGCGCAGAGAAGTCTTGGTCAGGCGTCACCCGTTGCTGGTTGAAACCGCTGGGGCGAGGTCACTCAGAGTCAAGCGAGTGGACGGGCGATGTGCGGCCCTTTCGGGCGGGCGGGAGAAAAACGATGGATACTGGTGTTCCGTTTACGAGGACAGACCCAAGACCTGTCGAGAATTTGAACTCGGCGGCGACCATTGTCTGACGGCAAGGAGAAAAGTTGGGCTTTCCCTTTGATGCAGAGCCAGAATGCGGCAGACATGCTGATGCCCGATCCAGAATACCCTTAGGGGTTCTGCATCGGGCCTCTCAAGCGAGCACGTGCGATTTAGTGGAAGATGGCGTCAGCCGTGAAACCTTCGGTCTCGAGTATCTCCCGAAGCCGTTTCAGGGCTTCCATCTGGATCTGGCGGACCCTTTCGCGGGTGACCCCCATCTCATTGGCGACTTCTTCCAGTGTGGAATTCTCGTAACCCCGCAGGCCATAGCGCCGTGAAATCACCTCACGTTGCTTGTCGTTCAGTTGGTCCAGCCAGCCCTTCAAGGAAACGGAAATCCGTTCGTTCTGAAGGATATCGGAGAGGGACGGCTTCTCGTCATCGCTGATGGAATCCAGCAGCGACTTGTCGGAGTCCTTCTTGACCGGCACATCAACCGAAGCGACGCGCTCGTTCAGCTTCAACATCTTTTCGACGGTCTTTACCGGCTTGTCCAGGTGCTTCGCGACGTCACCGGCGCTGGGGTCGTGATCCAGCGTGTGGGACAGTTGCCGAAATGCCTTGAGATACACGTTCATCTCCTTGACGACGTGAATCGGCAGCCGGATAGTGCGGGTCTGGTTCATGATGGCGCGTTCGATTGTCTGACGTATCCACCAGGTCGCGTATGTGGAGAATCTGAACCCGCGATCCGGTTCAAATTTCTCAACAGCACGGATGAGGCCCAAATTGCCTTCTTCAATCAGGTCAAGTAAAGGCAGGCCCCGATTCAGGTAGCGCCTCGAAATCTTTACGACCAGACGAAGATTGCTTTCGATCATGCGCCGGCGCGCTGCCGGGTCGCCATTTTGGGCCAATTTGCCGTAATACTTTTCTTCGTCGGCGCTCAGTAGGCGAGAGCTTCCCAATTCCTTGAGATAGAGGCGGGTGGCATCGAATTGATGATCCAGCGCTGACTGCTCATACTCCACCTCATTCCAGTCTTGTGGTGAATCTTCTTCCTCCACGTCGTCGATTTCGTCCGCTGCTTCGACAAAATCGGATTCCGCGTCCAGGTCAGGAACGAAGGGTGAGATCTCATCGAAAGTGCTTTGTTCGGTGAAGGGTTTCAGTTCTTCGATAGCTAAATCCGACATCCTAGGTCTCCTTATGAGTTTTGTTCCAAACTAAACCTTGAGCAAACCACACCTGTGAGCGGCACGAGGTGAAAATTCTTTAGGCGGCAAGGGAAACAAAAGCAATGCAGCTTTGTCTTACCGAGCCTTTGGCTTAGCGACTAGGACCGAAGAATCTTTAGCCTCGGGAAACAAAAATTGTTCGGAGACACAGAAGGTGGGGTTGGGAGAGTAGCAGGTGAGGCCGGTATGGTTTCCCGCCGAAGCCTCGCTGACAGGTCTGAATGCCCGCAGGACAGGGATTCTAATGTTGTTCCAATGCGGAAAGTTCTGATCTAAAGCGGGTCAAGCCAGCCCTGGATCACCTGCTGGATCATGGGAACCAGCGCTGAATAAGCCGCAACAGCGCCTTTGGCATTGGACTGGGTGCAAGGGTGTGTAAAGACAAATTCTTGCTCGTGGGCAGCTTCGCCACGTTGCGCGGAAAGCAGGGAGACACGCACCCGCACGAAGACGCGGGCAGACGACGGCTGATCGAAGATCTGTTCAAAGTTGAGCAGAGTAATCTTCAGCGCGATCCCTTTTTTGACGTCAAGCTTCAGGTATTGCATCAAGAGTTCCGCGGGCGGGGCTAGCCAGCGGTCTTGGTTATAGAAAAGCACCCGGGTCGGGTCGGCATAACTGAGCCGGTAATAGATGCGGTCGCTCGCCAGCCATTCCGGAGCGGCGACGGAAATGGAATTGACCGGAATCCGCGCTTCTTTGGCTCTGACCGGGCCCAAATCGTGAAGTGCTGCGGGTGGCATCCTCTCGGGCAGGACGCTGCAGCCTCCGGCAATAAAGAGCAGAGCAGCACCGAGCACCTTGGCGGAGCTTGTTAAGTTCATCTGCGCGGCTCCATAAACCCCGGTTCGCCGGGGCCCGGCTGTTCATGCCGGTTTCCGTGCAACAGAGCCTGGGGGTCGTCGCGCAGTGACTTCGCCACTCGCCGCATTTCGGATGCAGTCTGGGTAAGCGATTCCAGGGTAGCATCGAGCTTTGGAATGGTCGAATGGTTGATCTGGCCGGCGGCCGATTTGCCTTCCTGCAAGAGCAGGCCCGTGTCTTTAAGCAAAGAATGACCTTCTTTCAGTAATTGGCTCATTTGGTGCGCCATATCGTCCAGGTGGTGCAGTGAATGTTGTGCGCTGCCCGTCAAGGGAGGCACCTGAGCGAAAGCGTCATCCAGCCTGTCTTCCAGGCTGGCAAGCTTGCCGGTTGATGTTTCCAGATTCTGCAATATGTGCTGGATGCGCTGTTGTCCGTCGCTGTTGAGAATGGCGTTGAGACGGGCGATAAGTTCTTCGGCGCGGATCAGGATGTTGCCGCCGGAGTCGGACAGCTTATCGACCAGAGACGGACGCATCGTAATGCGGGCAGGGTTTGAAGGGTTGGTTTCAAGCGGTTGCGGTTGCTCGCCGCTATCGCCCAGTTCAATTTGGGCCAAGCCAGTCAAGCCTTGTATGCGGAGCTTCGCATACGTCCCGTGGGTGATAGGCAGGCCCTTCTTGACATTGATCTTGACCAGTATGTTCCTGACGTCTTCGGGGTCAAATAGGATGCTGACCACCTTGCCCGCGTTGACGCCGCGGTACAGCACTGTGGACTCCTCGACCAGACCGGATACGGAGCCATTGGTTGTTACCACATAGGTATCACTCACGTCGCCGTAACGGCCCAGCCAGAGGGTGATGGCCACCGAGGCGGCTATCAGTGCCAGCAAAAACAGACCTGTGTATAGGGCGTAGGATTCTCGGGTCATGAGGCTTGCTGCCGGAAGATCTGCCTGGCTCGTTCACCGTGGAAATAGCGCTGCACAAACGGGTGTGGGCAAGCCAGCACCTGGTCGAAGCTGCCCCAGACAGCCAGTTGTTGATCCGCCAGTACGGCAACGCGCGAGCAAAGGTCGCTCAGAGTATGCAGATCATGGGTAATCATGACGACGCTGAATCCCAGTTCCCGGTGGAGGCCTTCCAATAGCGCAACGAACTCCTCACTTAATACCGGATCGAGTCCGGAGGTCGGTTCATCCAGGAAGAGTAGTTCGGGTTCGAGGATCAGGGCGCGCGCCAAGGCCGCGCGACGCACCATGCCGCCGGAGAGGGCTGCGGGCATGAGCAAAGCATGTTCGGGTTGCAAGCCTACCATTGAAAGCTTCATCAATACCAGGCGGGTGATCAGGTCCTCGTCGAGCAGTTTCAATTCCCGCAGCGGGAAAGCGACGTTGTCGAAAACGCTCAATGCGCTGAACAGGGCACCGCTCTGGAACAGCACGCCACAACGGTTGCGGAGTCGCTGGCGTTCTTGTGGGTCGGCAAGCTGAAGATCAACGCCAAACAGTTCCACGGCGCCTTGGGTCGGAGCCTGCAAGCCGATCATTTCCCGCATGAGTACGGTCTTGCCACAGCCTGATGCTCCCACCAGCCCCAGGATTTCCCCCTCCTGCACGCTCAGGCTGATATCCCTGTGAACCACCGCTTCGGCAAAGCGAGTCCAGACTTCCTTGACCTCAATAACCATCGGGCTCATCAGCGCAACCCCACGCCGCGGAACAGGATGGCGAATACCGCATCCAGCAGAATCACCAGGGTTATGGAGGCCACAACCGAGTTGGTGGTTTCGTTTCCCAGGCTCTCCGTGTCCGGCTTGATGCGCAGGCCAAAATGGCAGGCGACGATCGCAATGAACAGGCCAAACACGGCCCCTTTCAGCAGACCGATGTAAAAATTCATGACCGGGACGGCCGCAGGGAGTTTCAACGCGAATTGTGTCAGGTTGATACCCAATTCGAGATTCGCCGAAATGGCCCCTCCGATCAAGGCGATGACATCGGTCCAAACCACCAGCAAGGGCATGGCGATGGTCAGCGCGACCACTTTCGGCAAGATCAGGCGCAAGGAGTGGGAAATCCCCATGGCGGCCAGGGCGTCCAGCTCCTGGGTCACGCGCATGACGCCAATTCTGGCGGTCATTGACGACCCGGACCGGCCAGCGACCAGGATGGCGGCAAGCAAAGGCCCCAGTTCGCGGATCACACTCAGTCCGAGGATGTTGATGATGTAGATGGATGCACCAAACGTGCGCAGTTGCAGGGAAGACAGATAGCTGACCACGATGCCGATGAGAAACCCAACCAGTGCCGTGATGCCCAGGGCGCGCCCCCCGGCTTCGTGCAGCGTGGCGGAAATTTCCTTCCAAGGAATCTTGGAGGGGTGAGCAATCAGGTAAAGTCCATCCAGGACAATTTGTCCGAGCAAGGTCACAATCGTTGTGCCCTGCCGCCAGCCTTCGAGCGCGGTGTCCAAAAGGCGCAGCGGCCAGAGGCGGGCGGGCTGCGGAGGCAGCGCAGTCGGGTAATGCCTGGTATTCCAACGCTCGAAAATTTGGGCGTGCTCAGGGCGAAGTTTGATGTCGACCGGCAGGGACTCCGCCCATGACTTCCATAACAGCGCTGCGCCGGCGCTATCCAGGGCAGTGACTCCAAGCAGGTCCCAGGCTACAGCGGGCGCGGCAGCCTGTAAGCAGAGTTCCCGCTGCAAGCCGGGGGCTGCCGACAAGCCCCGAAGGTTCCAACTTCCAGACACGGTCACGAGCCTGCCCCGTTCACGCGGGGCTACTTCAAGCTTCGGAATCGGACTGGAATCCTTCAGATTTTCCATGAACTCAGCGATTTATGAATTCTCGCCTATTTGCAAGATTTGCTGATTCTTCTCGGCCTTCGCCGGCGAGGTCTGGCAAGTATAAAAGCGCAAATCGTAGCCATCCTTCAATAGTCTGAAGTACCGTAGATACGCCATGTTTCCTCGCGGAGTCTATGCGGGAGGCTTGGCTCTCGGGAATTCGTCCATATCCCGCAGGACAGGAAACAATCGGGACCATAGGGACATGACCATCAATGTGGCCACACCGCCTAGGATCACCGAAGGTACCAGACCGAACAGGCTAGCCGTGACACCGGATTCGAATTCCCCGAGTTCGTTGGATGCACCGATAAAAACCGAATTCACCGCGCTCACGCGGCCCCTGATGGCGTCGGGGGTCTCCAATTGCACCAGCATCTGGCGAATATACACGCTGATCATGTCGCCCATCCCCAGCAGAAACAAGGCGAACAGGGACAGGGGAAAGTAGTCGGAAACGCCGAATAGCACCGTAGCAACACCGAAAAGGGCCACGCCATCGAACATCCAGCGTCCTACGTGGTGGCGTATGGGAAAGTAGGCAAGCATCAAGGCGGTGACCGCCGCGCCAACGCCCGGCGCCGTGCGAAGCAGCCCTAGTCCAGTGGGTCCCACGTGCAGAATATCGCTGGCGATGGCCGGCAGCATCGCCGTGGCGCCACCGAATAGCACGGCGAACAGGTCTAGGGAGATGGCGCCGAGTACGACCGGCCGCGACTTCACAAAGCGTAGCCCTTCCAGCAGACTGCGCCCCGCCGCGTGGTTTGCCTGTTGGCTGTTCCCCTGTCGCAGGCGGGTGAACAGCATTAAGGTCATGGCGACGGTCAACAGACTGGCCTCGACAAAATAGACGACGGGTGCGCCAGCCAGATAGAGAACGCCGCCAAGCGCTGGACCGGCGATGACGGCGATCTGGAATGAAGAAGAACTCAGAGCGACGGCATTGGGAAAATCTTGAGGTGGAACCAGGTTGGGAAGAATGGCTTGCCCGGCCGGCATCATGAAGGCTCGTGCCGCCCCGTAGATACCGATTATCAGGAAAATCGGCCACGGCCCTGCCGGTTCCGATGTGCTGGCGAGCAGCAGCAGCGAGCCGCATAACGCCTCCGCGGCATAACAAGCGAATAGGATGCCGCGCCGGTCTCTTCGGTCGGCCAATTGGCCGGCAGGCAGGATCAGGAGCACGAACGGCAGAAATTGAGCCAAACCCACCAAACCCAGGTCGAGGGTCTGACCCGTGATTTCATAGACCTGCCAGCCGACGGCTACCCCTTGCATCTGCACAGCCAGGGTCGCGAAGAAGCGCGCCAGGAAGTAGCGGACGAAGTTGCTGTGGCGCAGGGCTTCCAAACCCCGGGATGGGACGGTTGTCATCGGCGGAGTTGAGAGAGACCTTCAGGATTTCGTTCGATGTAGGGCAAATGGAAACAGGGATGGCACTGGAAGAATGCGGTTGACGGCAAGGGCATGGACATTTGAGGAAACAATCAGCTTTTGAACCAAGGTATCGGGTACGTATCAGCACCTATTGAGACGGTAAGGGAATCCTTTAAGATGATGCGAAACGTTCGGTTAACTTATTGACGGAGAAAGCGTATTCATGACGACCGAGGAAATCAGGGCCATCGCAGTGCAGAACGGCGTAACCAACGCCTTTCAGTACACATCAACCAAGCAGGTAGTATGGGCCATACAGAAGGCGCGTGGCGAGGATTGCTGCTTTCTTTCCGACCAACGCATGGCCTGTCGGGAAACGGAATGTGAATGGCGTGACGAGTGTCTGCGTCTAGTTGCCGAATGGCGCCGTTAAGGAACCCGCCTCGTGGGCTTTCGGCGTTTGCCCAGGTAAATCCAAGGTAGCCCGGGCGCCGCCTGGGTCCAAAGGCAGCCGCGTGCTCTGGCTTACCCATTTCCCGCTGGTGGTGAGAACAGCCTGTCGTACTTGACCATCTGTCCCCTTGCCCGCATGGGGCCTGAATTCTGGCCCCGACGGTGCATGCTTATTCGTTGCGTGCGCGTCCTTCGCTGTCGAACGAAAGCACGGTCACTTCTTCATCCACGTCCGTAACGGTCGCACGCCGCAGAACGCCATTCTCGTGGTATTCGTAGCGGTGCTCCATTTCGATCTCCCCGTAAGTGACTTTCTGAAACCCGATCAACCGCTCGGCGTCGTCAAAGTAGGCGCGCAAGAAGGTGTTCCGGTTGTGAATGTCAGCCTCGGTCAGTGGATTGACCAGCTTGAATGGCAGTTTGATGCCGGTGTAGGTCACGAAATACCGGCAGGTGCCCGCATGGATATCATTCATGAATCAGTGTCCGGCAGTGAGTATCGGTGGCTGCCTACGATAACCGCAAATAACCGCGAAGTCTAAACGGTTTGGCGACCGCCTTCCCTGGCGGTTGCCTGCGTCAGATCCCGGATTACAGGGAGAGCTTGATGCCCACCCAGCCAGCCCGAGGCGCGCCGACTCCGATGAAGCGGGTGTTGCTGTAGGCATCCCCCAGCACCCCGTCGGCTTCTCCATAAGTGCCGAAAGTCTGGTACTGCTTGTCGAACAGGTTATCGACGCGGGTGAACAAGGTGAAGTGCTTGTTGTAACGGTATTCCCCGTAGAGATTGAAAATTGCGTATTCCGGTATGGGTTTGTCCAGGTTAGCTTCGTCCCCGCGTAAATACTGATTGCTGTTGAACACCATGTTCACACCCAGCACCAGATCCTTGATGGGCTCGATGTCCGTATGCACCTTCAGCATGTGGCGGGGCAGGCCCGGAATGCGGTCGCCGCGTTCGACCTGGGTCTGGCCGTTGGCGTCCGCCCCCGGATTGTTGGGACTGTTGGCGATGAAAGGGGTCTGGAAGGTGGCGTCCAGCAGGGTGTAATTCACTCCGAAGCGCAAGATGTCCACTTCGCCATTCAGGCCCAGTTCGATGCCACGCCGCTCGGTCTTGCCCACATTGTCGAAATAGCCCTGGTTGGTCAGGCGGCCGCTGCCGATGAAGATGATGTCGTTATGGTTTTCGGTGCGAAAAAGGCCGGCGCTCCAGCTCAGGCGGCCTCCGATGTACTGGCCCAATTCGCCTCGGAAACCCGTTTCCCAGGTTTTGGCGACCACTTGGTTCAGCGGCGGGTCTGAAAGGAAGGCATTGGGCAGTTTGCAAGGCGCTTCCGGATCCGCACAACTTAGTTCCATGGCCGTGGGCGCGCGATTGGATTCACTGTAATTACCGTAAAAACCAATCTCCGGCATGAAGTTATAAGTCAGGCCGGCGGTCGGGTTGACCCGGTCGTACTTGTGGAACCCATCCAGGGTCGGTTCGCCCGGTTCCACATAGCGATCATCTAGCTCCACGAAAGCCAGGTTGTAGCGCATGCCTGCGGTGATCGTCAGATCGTCGGTGACGGAAAGACTATCGGATAGATAGACGCCATAGTAGCGGACGCGCGATTTGAGGCGCACACGCGATTCGTTGACCTGGATGCCGCTGCCGATGGTGCCGCGGTCAGCGGTAAGGCTGGCCAATTCCGTGTCCGAGGAGAAGTTGATCTGGCCCTCATCGTATGTGCCGCCGATGATGCCGCGGTTCTTCAGGCCGAACACATCCTGATGGAAGGCGGACTGGATGCTGCCGCCAAAGGTCTGCTGGTCGGTGAAGCTGGTATTGTTGGTGGCGCCTTCCACGCTGCCGCTGGCGCGCACCAGATTGCCGTTGACCTCTTCCACCAGTTCGTCATCATCGCAAAGGAACTCGGCGTTGGCCGGGTCCTGGCATGCCTCAAAATCGCTGTCGTCGCCGTTGAAGGTGCTGACGCGGTTTTGGCGGAAATAAGCGGTGCCGGACAGTTCGATCTCGTCGGTGATCCAGCTGTTGCCGTCCAGGCTGGACAGAAACAGATTGGTGCGCGTGCGGTCGGGATGCGTAAACACGGCTTCCGGATCTTGCTTGTAAAGCTGATAAGGCAGGGCGCCGTTCCCGATGAGGCCGTTGCCGTTGCCCGCCAGGGTCAGGTTTAGTTGTGAGCGTCCGTCCTTCCAACTGAAGGCGCCGAAGCCCTGTTTGACGTCGGTGGTGGAGAAGTCGCGCCAGCCATCTTCCTGAAAGCTCTTTAAGTCCAGAAAATAGCCGAATGTCCCATTGTTCCAGCCCGAGATCACTTCTTCCCAATGCCGTCCCCAGGAACCGCCGCCAACCTCCAAATGATGTCCCGGCGCGCTGAAGCCCGTTTTGGTGCGCACCGAGATGGCGCCACCGAGGCTGTTAAGCCCATAGATGGGGTTGGAGCCGCTATGCAGGCTCATGGTATCGATGGCTCCCTCCGGTATCAGATCCCAGTTGACCGTGTCGCCAAAAGGTTCGTTGAAACGGACACCGTTGTAATAAACAGAGAGGCCCTGCGGCAACCCCAATAAGGGCGAGGCGGTGAAGCCGCGGAACTGCACGTCCGGTTGGTAAGGGTTGTTCTGGGCGTCGTTGACGCTGACGCTGCCCATGAAGCGGCGCATATAATCGGCCAAACTGATGCTTTCGGTCTCGTCGAGCTTCTTGGCGTCGGTGGTCTGAACCGGAGAAGGAATCTGCTTGACCGGCACACCGGAGACGCTCAGGGGGGTCTCACCCACCACTTCCACGGTGTCGAGTGCCGTTACGGCCTTGGATGTTGCAGCTTCTTCCGCGGCCCCGGCGGAGCAGGCCAAAAGGGTTGCGGCCAGACCGCCAATCCGATTCTTCCACATGCTATCGACTCACTCAGTGTTTGCGTTCAGATGAATCGCGGCATTGTAAGTGAGCGGGTCAGTGGAGCATCCGGGAAAAATTCCTGACGTGCGAGTCACTAATTTGCTCGGGCTCAGGTAGTCACCGGCAGGAGGGCAGGGTGGCGATGCCAGGCGTATCTGGTCGGTGCGGACCGGGCTGATCTCAGTGCCCGCGTGACGGTACTTTCATCAGTTCCGCTACGTGGGCGGCGACACTTTCGCCCAGGGCCTCGAGGTTGTAGCCTCCCTCCAACATGGATACCACGCGTCCTCGTGCGTGGCGGTCAGCCAGTTCCAGGAGTTGCCGGGTGATCCAGGCGAAGTCGTCCTCGGTGAGATTGAGTGAGGCCAGAGGATCGTCGCGGTGTGCGTCGAACCCGGCGGAGATCAGCAGCAGTTCCGGCTTGAAGCGGTCGACGGCCGGAAGGATCTTGCCTTGCATGGCGCTGCGGAATTCAATGGAGCCGCTGCCGGAAGGCAGTCCGACATTGAAGATGTTGCCGACGCCGGTTTCGTTGGGAGCGCCCGAACCCGGGTACCAAGGGTATTGGTGGGTGGAAGCGTACAGCACCTCGCGGTCATGCTCGAAGGCAGCCTGGGTGCCGTTGCCGTGGTGCACGTCGAAATCGACGATGGCGACCCGGCGAATGCCGTGGGCCTTGCGGGCATGTTCGGCGGTGATGGCGATATTGTTGAACAGGCAGAAGCCCATGCCGGCCTCGGGCATGGCGTGATGGCCGGGCGGGCGCACGGCGCAGAAGGCATTGTCCGCCTTTCCGGCAAATAGGGCGTCCACTGCGGCACAGCCCGCTCCGGCGGCATGCAGGGCGGCTTCGCCGGACTGTTCCGAGACGATCGTGTCCGGGTCCAGAAACACAATGTCCTCGCCTTTGCCCGGAATCAGTTCGAACACGCGATCGATATGGCTCTGGGTGTGCACGAGCCGCAATTGTTCCATGCTGGCGCGCGGTGCCTCGATTCGGATCAGCGCGGCAAACTCGGACCGCTTCAATACGGTGTCGATGGCGCGCAGGCGCAAAGGGCTTTCCGGGTGTCCGCCGCCGGTGTCATGGGCGAAAAAGCTGGGATGGGAGTAGATGAGCGTGGTCATGCCGCAGGCTTCCCGAGATTGTCTCCGCAGCGATTCAATAGAATAATGCGGTTCTTGTCCAGCGCACGGGACTGGGAACCAGACTTGCATGGCGAACTGGAACCGCTGTGCGCCGATCCACCGGAGCAGCCGCGCGCGGCGGGCCACACCATCAACCCATGCCCAAGCAGAACCGGAGCCTGTGGGCCCGGCATTACGAGAAAAGGCAGCATCATGTTGGAAGAATATCGCAAGCAAGTCGCCGAACGGGCATCTCAAGGCCTGGTTCCCAAACCCCTCACCGCCGAGCAGACCGCCGATTTGGTGGGTCTGATCAAGGCGCCGCCGGCGGGTGAGGAGGCGTTCCTGCTGGATTTGCTGAGTTACCGCATCCCGGCAGGCGTGGATGAGGCGGCCTATGTGAAGGCGGGCTTCCTGGCCGCCATCGCCAAAGGCGAGGCCGCATCGCCGATCTTGGACCCGGTACGTGCCACCGAACTGCTCGGCACCATGTTGGGCGGCTATAACGTGGCGCCGCTCATCGCCTTGCTGGACGACGACCGTCTGGCACCGGTGGCGGCCAAAGGTCTGTCACACACGCTGCTGATGTTCGATGCTTTCCACGATGTGCAGGAAAAGGCCACGGCGGGCAATGTCCATGCTCAGGCCGTGCTCAAGTCATGGGCAGAGGGGGAGTGGTTCACGTCCAAACCCGCGGTGCCGGAAAAACTGACCGTCACTGTATTCAAGGTGGTGGGCGAGACCAATACGGACGATCTCTCTCCGGCGCAGGATGCCTGGTCGCGGCCCGACATTCCGTTGCATGCCAAGGCCATGCTGAAAGTGCCACGCGAAGGCATCACCAACGCCGAAGCGCAGATTCAGGAATTGAAGGCAAAAGGCTTCCCCGTCGCCTATGTGGGCGATGTGGTGGGGACCGGCTCTTCCCGCAAATCGGCGACGAATTCCGTCCTGTGGCACACGGGCGAGGACATCCCCCATGTGCCCAACAAGCGGGCCGGCGGGGTGTGCATCGGTGGCAAGATCGCCCCCATCTTCTTCAATACCATGGAAGATTCTGGTGCCCTGCCCATCGAATGCGATGTGACGGCGCTCAACATGGGCGATGTCATCGATATCTACCCCTATGAAGGCGTTGTCTGCCGCCACGACTCCAAATCCGAGATCTGCCGCTTCAGTCTCAAGACCGACATCATTCTGGATGAGGTGCAGGCGGGCGGGCGCATCAACCTGATCATCGGGCGCGGACTGACCGACCGAGCGCGCAAGGCCCTGGGACTCGAGCCCTCGACTGTGTTCCGCAGGCCCCAGGCCCAGGCCGAGTCCAGCAAGGGCTTTACCCTGGCGCAGAAAATGGTGGGCAAGGCCTGCGGCGTGGCCGGCGTGCGTCCGGGAACGTATTGTGAGCCGCATATGACCACCGTGGGCTCTCAGGACACCACCGGGCCCATGACCCGTGACGAACTGAAGGATCTGGCCTGCCTGGGTTTCTCCGCCGATCTGGTGATGCAGTCCTTCTGCCACACCGCGGCCTACCCCAAGCCGGTGGACGTGCAGACGCACCATACCTTGCCGGATTTCATCATGAATCGCGGCGGCGTGTCCCTGCGGCCGGGGGACGGCATCATCCACTCCTGGCTCAACCGCATGCTATTGCCTGACACCGTAGGCACCGGCGGCGACTCCCACACCCGGTTCCCGCTGGGCATTTCGTTCCCGGCGGGCTCGGGCTTGGTGGCCTTCGCCGCGGCCACCGGCGTCATGCCGCTGGACATGCCGGAATCGGTGCTGGTGCGCTTCAAAGGCACCCTGCAGCCGGGCATCACACTGCGCGATCTGGTGCATGCCATTCCCTACGCGGCTTTGCAGCGCGGGCTGCTCACGGTCGAGAAAAAGGGCAAGAAGAACATCTATTCCGGGCGAATCCTGGAAATCGAAGGGCTGCCGGACCTCAAGATCGAACAGGCCTTCGAGTTGGCTGATGCCTCCGCCGAGCGCTCTGCCGCGGCCTGCACCATCAAGCTCAACAAGGAGCCCATCGAGGAGTACCTGCATTCCAACATCACCCTGTTGAAATGGATGATCGCGGAAGGCTATGGCGACGCTCGTACGCTGCAGCGCCGCATCAAGGGCATGGAGGCCTGGCTGGCGAACCCGGTGCTGCTGGAAGCCGACGCCGACGCCGAGTATGCCGAGATCATCGAAATCGACCTGGACGCCATCACCGAGCCCTTGCTGTGTTGCCCCAATGACCCGGATGATGTGAAGCCGCTGTCCGAGGTGGCCGGCACCCATATCGACGAGGTGTTCCTGGGTTCCTGCATGACCAATATCGGCCATTTCCGGGCGGCCGGGCGCCTGCTGGAGAAGTTCGGCAAGCAGATTCCCAGCCGGTTGTGGATTGCCCCGCCCACCAAGATGGACCAGGCCCAACTCACCGAGGAAGGCTTCTACGGCACCTACGGCAAGGTTGGGGCGCGCACCGAGATGCCTGGCTGCTCGTTGTGCATGGGTAATCAGGCGCGCGTGGGCGACAATACCACGGTGGTATCCACCTCGACGCGCAACTTCCCCAACCGGCTGGGCGCCGGGGCCAATGTGTTCCTGGCTTCCGCCGAACTGGCGGCGGTGTGCTCAATCCTGGGGCGCATTCCCAGCGTGGAAGAGTACATGGCATTCAGCCGCGACATCGAGGAGAAGGCGGCGGACACCTACCGTTACCTCAATTTCGACCAGGTGCCCGAGTACGCTGAGCGCGCGGAAAAGGTGAAGGTGGAAGAAACCGCCTGAGGCACTCGCCCTTACCCATCGTCCCCTCGTTTGTTGATGGAAGACCTGTTTGCGTGGGCGGAAGCGGTGCTGTCGGCGCCCGCAGTGCAGGACAAGCTGGACCTGACCCAGGAAGCGGCGCGGGCCTTGGGGGCAGGGCGGCTTCCCTTGGCGAGGGTGGGCGAGCCGCTGCCCATCGCCTCGGCCTGCTTTCCGGAAAAACCCAGCCGGGTCAATCCGCGGGAGTTACCCAGGCGCAGGCTGAACAGCCTGGAAGGGCGTATCGCCTTGCTGCACGCCGTCGCCCACATCGAATTCACCGCGATCCAGTTGGCTTGGGACCACCTCTACCGATTCCGTGGTCTGCCCGAAGCCTATTACCGCGACTGGCTCGGCGTGGCGGAAGAGGAAGCCCGGCATTTCCAGCTGCTGCGCGAGCGCCTGCGTGCCTTGGGAGCCGACTACGGCGACCTGCCGGCGCATGGAGGACTCTGGGATCTCGCTGTGGAAACCGCCTACGACGTGGCGGCTCGCATGGCCTTGGTCCCGCGCTTCATGGAGGCGCGGGGTCTGGACGTGACGCCGGGCATGATCGAGAAGCTGCGCGAGACAGGGGATATGGAAAGCGTCGCGGCCCTGGAAATCATCCTGCGCGATGAGGTGCGCCATGTGGCGCTGGGTACGCAATGGTTCCACTGGATTTGCGCGCAGCGCGGAATTGAGCCGGAAGACACCTATTTCGGCTTGATAGACCGCCACATGAAAGGCCAAGCTCGCGGACCCTTCAACACGGATCTGCGCCGGCGCGCGGGGTTTTCAGAGCAGGAATTGGCTCGCCTGGACCCTGGCCAGTTGTCTCCGACCTAAGGCGGCCTTAAGCGCCGGCCTGCTTCGCGAGCTCAGGAGATCGGGCGCTTGCGAGCGGTGAGCAGATAATTGATCCCCATGTAGCGGGCCAGGTGGAATTGCCGGGTGAGGGGATTGACGGCGACGCCGCAGCGGTCGGCCACATCCATGTCCTGAGTCGCCATCAGATTCTCCACTTCCAGCGGCGTCGGGAAGCGTTGCCAGCGGTGGGTCCCGCGCGGTAGCCAGCTGAGCACGTATTCCCCCATGACGATGGCGCCCAGCCAGGATGCTAGGGTGCGGTTGATGGTCGCCACGAACATGAGTCCGCCGGGCCTCACAACGCGGCAACAGGCATCCAGGAACAGGCTCAGTTCGGCCACGTGCTCCACCACTTCCATGTTGAGCACCACCTCGTATTGCTCGCCCCGTCCGGCAAGCATCTCCGCGCTGGCGACCTCATAGTGGATCGCCAGGCCCGACTGCGCGGCATGCAGGCTGGCCACGCGAATATTCTTTCCCACCACGTCGACACCGTGCACCGACGCGCCCAGGCGCGCCATGGCTTCGCTGAGAATACCGCCGCCACAGCCGATGTCCAGGACGCGCAGGCCTTGCAGTGGAAGGGGAGCCGTGCTGTCCAGGCCGAAATGACGGCAGGTGTGGTCGAGGATATAGCCTACGCGGGTGGCGTTCATGCGGTGCAGGGGCCAGAAGGGTCCCTCCAGATTCCACCAAAGGTCGGCAAGTTTTTCGTAGAAGGCGACTTCCTCAGGGTCGACGCTGGCGTGCAGATTCATCATGCGGGTGAGCAGGCAGCCCGTTCCAGGGCGATTCAATGGGGACATAGGGATAATAACGTGCGTCCGCGAGGATGCCCATACCTGGCCCTAAAGTCACTCAAAAAGTCCAAACGCTCACCGTGCGCGCCTCGCTCTCGCCGCGCGGCAACTCGCCGGCCGGATGCACCTGCCAGGTCCATTGGGCACGCTCGATGGCCCCAAGGTCGGCCAGCGCCGGGGCAATCAGCGGCATGTAATCGGTGCGTGCCACGCATTGGGCGTCGCGCGCCATTCTTGCGTCTGCCCGTTCGCTGATCAGACAGGCAGGCACCCCGGGCGTTGCAAGCTGTTCGAGATGGGCGAGCATCAGGCGCTCGGCGATGCGTTCGGCCTTGTCGTCATCGACGCCGTGCCGCAAGAGCCAGGCGGCCGGCAACAACGGCAACTGGGTCAGACAGTTGACAGAGGCGATGAAACTGAGCCGCTCAGGTGGTGCAAGCGGCAGGCCCGTCGCGATAACCAGATCAACCAGATCTCTAGGTCGCTCCGCGATCGCATCCACAATGCCGGTCGTGTCGCAATGAACGCAGCGCAGCCGGCCCTTCGAGCGCCGCGCGGCAGACCAGGTTGCCGGCGAGAAGGCGATGTCCACGAGCCAGGTTTCGGAGAAATGCTGCTCGAAATCCGACAGCGGCAGATCGTGCATGACGCCGGCACCGAGTATCAGGGCGATGCCTTCCGGGTTGCGCGCCGACTCGGCGGCCTGGGCCAACGCGGACCGTGTCTGGCTTACGTGACTGCGCCAGGCATCGGCAAGCCGCGCGTGGCGGACCTCGATCGCGGCAATCTCCCGAGCATAGCCCAGCCGCCGGGCCGCGTGGCTGGCTGTCCGGCAGCGCAGCGCTATCAGCAGTTCGGCCAGCATGAGGGGGATCGGAGCCGCTGAGGACATCCGCGGCGCGTGGGGCATTTAGGCGTGGCCATCGTGTTCAGGTAAAATGCCCTAATTTTGTCATGTCTTGGAATTCGAACATGGTTCAAGTTGGAATCGTCATGGGCAGCCACAGCGACTGGGACGTCATGCAGCACGCCGCGCGCCATCTGGAGGACTTGGCGGTGCCCTACGAGGCTCGCATCGTTTCGGCCCATCGCACACCGGACCTGCTTTACCAGTATGCCGAGAGCGCCGCCGAGCGAGGCCTGAGCTGCATTATCGCTGGAGCCGGCGGAGCCGCGCACCTGCCAGGCATGCTCGCCGCCAAGACCCTGGTACCGGTGCTCGGCGTGCCGGTGCCTTCCAAATACCTGAAGGGTGTTGACTCCCTCTACTCCATCGTGCAGATGCCCAAGGGCGTGCCGGTGGCCACCTTCGCCATTGGCGAGGCGGGCGCGGCGAATGCGGCCCTGTTTGCCGCTGCCATGCTGGCCCGCCATGACGCCGATCTGGAAGGCAGGCTGGCGGCCTTTCGCAGTCGGCAGACAGATTCGGTCTTGGCCATGCAACTGCCGGAGGTGCCGTGATGGCGAAGCATTTCCTACCCAATGCCATGCTCGGCATACTCGGCGGGGGTCAATTGGGGCGCATGTTCACCATGTCGGCCCGCTCCATGGGGTACCGGGTGACGGTGCTCGATCCCGACCGCGAAAGTCCCGCAGGCTCCTTGGCGGACCGGCATTTGTGCGCGGGTTATGACGATGCGGCCGCCCTGAAGGAACTGGCCGAAACCTGCGTGGCGGTCACCACCGAGTTCGAGAATGTGCCGGCGGACAGCATGCGCTATCTGGAGCAGCACCTGCGCGTCAGCCCCTCGGCAGAAAGCGTGGCCATCGCCCAGGACCGCATTCGGGAGAAGACCTACATTTCCGGCGTTGGCCTCAAGACCGCCCCGTTTCTGGCTATCGAGGATGAGGCTGATCTCGATCAGGCATTGGGCGCCTATCTTCCCGGTATCCTGAAGCTGGCGCGCCTGGGTTACGACGGAAAAGGGCAGGTCAGGGTGGCTACGGCCGATGAGGCGCGCCTAGCGTTCGGAGAACTTGGCGGCAAACCTTGCGTGTTGGAGCGCCAGTTGGAACTGGTTGCGGAGATTTCCGTCATCGTGGCCCGCTCCGGCCCGCAGCAGGTCGCATGCTTTCCTGTCGCGGAAAACCGGCATGAGTCGGGCATCCTCGACATCAGCATCGTACCGGCGCGGGTTTCCGACGCAATTGCTGACGAGGCGCGGCGAATGGCGCTGCGCTTGGCGGATGCGATGCAATATGTGGGCGTCCTTGCCGTCGAGTTCTTTGTGCTGGAGGGGGGCGATCTGGTCATCAATGAAATTGCCCCGCGCCCCCACAACAGCGGGCACTACACCATGGATGCCTCACTGGTGAGTCAGTTCGGCCAGCAGGTCAGGACCCTATGCGGCTTGCCGCCGGGGGCGACGCGCTTGCTGAGTCCGGTGGTCATGGTCAATCTGCTCGGGGATATCTGGCGGGACGACGAGCCGGCCTGGGATCGGCTGCTCAGTCAACCAGATGTGCACCTGCATCTTTATGGCAAGAAGTCGGCACGCATCGGGCGCAAGATGGGGCACTTCAATGTGCTGAGCGAGAGCGTCGAAGTGGCGCTATCCAAGGCGCTTGAGCTTAAGCAGGCTTTGCAAAAGCCCTGAGCTTGGCGCTTGGTGCCGTTACCCGTCCGTCATCAGACTCAGCAGGTGGCAGGCGCGCGACACTCCTCATCGGGGCTAGCCAGCGAGAAGCTATAGCTGCTCTGCAAGCAATGGTCCAGCCATTGAGACAGGAAATAGTTCAGTGACCACTTGTAGTCCAGGACACCCTTTAGGCTGATTCGGTCTCTCAGTGCGTCCAGCACGAAAGGCCGCTCATGGTCGCTGAGCACCTCGGCGACACCCGCATCCAGGTAAATCCGAATCTGAACGGCCGGCTCCAACGAAGCCTCGAATCCCCAGTTGAAGCTGTGGGTCAATTCCACGGTCATGGTGTAGGGGCACCGCTCGATGAGCCGCAGATGGAGGGCCGGCCTGCCTTCGGCCATGAGCGCGGCAGTGGCTGGCAGCGAGGTCAGTTCGGGAATTAGCGCAATGAGTTTGCGGTAATTCGCCTCGCACAGATTGGCCAGCCAGTAGGATTTGTTGACAGGATTCAGGATGGTCATTGCTTCAGCGTGGAGGACTAGAGCCGGGTCGGTTCATGATATGTCGCGCAGGAACTTGAGGTTTCCCATAGCGTCACACTTTGCACGGCAAATCCCCTGTTCTTCATGAAGTCGTGGATCATCTGGGCCAGATACTCGGAGGTCGGGTGTTCGGGAAGTACCAAAAACCGTTCGCCAGCTGCCTTCAGAATGGGAACCAGGGGATCGTCACGGTGCAACAGGAAGTTGTGGTCCAATTCGCCTTCGATGAATTCCGCTGCCGCCTCGCTGATCTCGGAAAAGTCGCAAACCATTCCCTGTTCATTGAGCTCCTCCGCTGCGATCGATATGGCCGCCTTGACGCTATGCCCGTGGAGATTACGGCACTTGCCGGGGTGTTTCATCAGGCGGTGACCGTAGCAGAAATAGACTTCTTTGGTGATGGCGTACATGGATAGTGTGACGGCAGCCAATGGCCGCTAATTGCTCTTGATACCTTTGATGCTGCCGGCCACAAAAAACTGCCCCCGGGGCATCGGACTGCAACGCACTATCTCGACGAACGCCATGAACGGTGGAATAAGGCCAGTCGTTGGTGCAACATGGATTTCAATCGCCTTGCCGATTTCAACCGGGTGATCGGTATGAAAAAGGATTCCAGATCCACTCAGGTTGCTGCAGACCGCATCGAAAGCCTGGTCATCGTCTAGCAGCTTGCAGTTGATCCTGCACCTGACAGGAAAGCGGCTGAAGCTTCGAGAATCATCAGTAGACATGAGCTCAATCGGGGAAAACACGGGGAAATCCGTCGTTGCGAAGACATTTTAACGCATATCCCGCTGAGGCAGGACACTTACGGAGTGAGAACATCAAGTCGGCAAGAGGGGCTGTCGAGGCATGACGTGTCCTGGGCTCCGCGCGGTGTCAAAAGGTAGATGCCATCTCGAAGATATGATTGACGCTTTCCAAGTGTGGCGCTAAAATGCGCATTCAAAGTTGGTTGGCGTTTTGACGCTAGCAGTAGCTCGACCGGGGTATAGCGCAGTCTGGTAGCGCGTCTGCTTTGGGAGCAGAATGTCGGGGGTTCGAATCCCTCTACCCCGACCAAAGAAGCGCTTGTAGCTCAGCTGGATAGAGCATCGGCCTTCTAAGCCGAGGGTCGCAGGTTCGAGTCCTGCCAAGCGCGCCATACTTTAAATGACCGTCATGGTGACCGTAGCTCAGTTGGTAGAGTCCCGGATTGTGATTCCGGTTGTCGTGGGTTCGAGCCCCATCGGTCACCCCATCTAGTTTCTCAGGGCCATTAGCTCAGCTGGTAGAGCAGCGGACTCTTAATCCGTTTGTCGTAGGTTCGATCCCTACATGGCCCACCATTTTTAATTAGAAATCAATGGTCTGCAGACAAATTTTGCGGGCCATTTTTGTTCCAACAGCTGCTTGCGTGAAAATTGCGTGACCTAATCACACGCAATTACGACACCGACAACCTCCTTAATACCACCAATGTCGCCGGTAGGCGCGGCCGCCGGTCGCGATCGAATCTGACGAACCGTGGGATGTTCCTCGAGTTTCATGGGCGACCTCCAGGAAATGTATATACAAATAAAAAGACCCGAAAATTACGGTGCCTGAGCCACCAGGCGCCGCACCGCCTCATCGAGTCGATCGACCGTGTCTTGACCCATAAGGGCGAGAGCTTTCGCCTGACACGCCTGCCAGACCGGCAGGACCTGCTCCAATAGCGCTCGACCTTCCGCGGTGAGGCCAAAGGGCTGCGCACGGCCATCGGGGTCCGGCATTGTTTCCAGCCAACCCCGCGCCCGCATGCGGTCCACATTCCGGCTCAGGGTCGAGACATCCATCTGTAGGGCATCGCATACCGCAGCGGGACGCGCCGTGCCCATCTTCCAGGCAGCCACCAGGATTGTGACCTGGCTCACCTTGAGACCCAGCGGTCGGAGTCCTTCGTCATAGAGGTTGGTCACACGCCGGTTCAGCATGCGCACGCGACGGGCGATGCAGTCAGTCGCGATGGTGAGCGATGAGTCCGGCATGTCGATTCCTCCCGCATGCGCTTGTATATGCAATTACATCTATCTGTCAAGTGCCATTTCGGGTGACACTGAAGGATCTCCTGGTTCAATCGCCGCCAAAAAGCCAAGGTCAGACTATAAGTGCCCGCATCATTGCGTCCACTCTAACCCACCGCACGCGCTGCCAGCTTCAGCAGATCGAGTAAGTCCAAGACCCTGACGAGATACTGGTCCTTGATCCGGTAAGGGTCGTCGGTTTTTCCGCTCCAGCTGTCGCCTAAGGCGTGCAGGAATCGCTCTAGCCGTTTGCCGTAAAGGCCCGTTTTCGCCAGCAGGGGATCGAGCACGACGGTCGAAAGTGTCACCAGAATGCCGGTCGCCACCATCAGGGCTCCCGTAGACGCGGCGATAAGGCCGACGGACGCGCTGGCGGGAAAGACACCGTAGTACCAGGCGCCTAGCGTATTTCCAAGCCAGAACTGGTTGATCGCCAATTGCTGGGCGAGGGCGGTTGCCGTTGCTGTGCTGGCGGAAAGTAAGCCGGGCGTGGCTTTCTGGAACGCTGCATAGCCGCTTGCCAGGGTGATGAGGTTGCCTGCAAGCTCGGAAACCGCGAGCCTGGTTTTTCCGTACTCGGCGAGGTTCGCTTCCAACGCCTGACGGAAAGCCGGACTCTGACTATGGGCCTCGATATCGGCCAGGTAATCGGCGCAAACGGCTGCCACCTCCGGTTCCTCGAGGATGTGCTGGAGCAGTGCGTCTTTTGTGGCGGTGCGCGGTCCTTGCGAGACTGGCAGTTCCAGCAGTTCGGTTTGGATGACCCAGTTGATTTCCTCCTGATAGCGGGTCGTCATGCCGGAGGGGAGCCTGCGAAGCCGCGCGCCGACTTGCACGGCACCCAACTTCTCGCACAGGTAACCCATTCCGTGAGCCGCGAAGGCAGGCAGCGCCCACACGGCATTGACCGGCACCTTGTAGATGTCATGGAGGAGGCTGCGCCGCTGCAGTGCGAGGGCACCCCGGAATGAAAAGTGCTGTTCCACGAATTCCGGAATCTTCGCTGTGCGGCTGGCCACGTAGGTGGCAATACCGCGCGTGACGGCCACTTCGATAAGTCTTCTTTCGTCTTGTTCCATAGGCGCTTGTTTTCGGGGACCGTCGCTGTCGCCGCGGTTAGCCCTCAGGGAAGCCCAATCTGACGCGGCTTGCCGGGCGTCAAGGCGTTACAAATGCACGGCACACGCTTTCGGCCTCAGCCCATGCGTGATCGAAGCCCACCAGTGAGAACCTGGCAGGATGCCCATCTGGTAAGGTGACAGCGAGCACCTGATAATTCCTCAGGGCAGCCACGGGCAGCTCATCGATCAATTGCACGAATACGAACCAGTCCCCTATTTGTGTCACATAGCGCGAGGACAGCTGTCGTGCGGGCATGCTGTCGAATCGAGCGGTGACCTGGGCGATTTCGTCCCGGTTGGATGCGACGGGGGACACCGTTTTCCTGATCAATACCGTGTCCGGCGCGCAACCTTGAACCGGCGTCGAGGTGAGGGTCAGCGTCACGCCAGCGTGCTTGTCTTCGGTACCGGCACGGGCTGCCAGAAACAAGCCCGTGTCGGGATCGCGGAAGTCCACCGATGTCCAATCACGGTGTACCCGTTGATGCCTGGCCCACTGGCTCATGTCCACGCCGTCACTTGTCCCGCTGCTGAGGGTGAACAGGATGGGCACGAGCAGCCACCGGCTCGGCTGCTGTGAATGATGACGTGAATTGCGCATGAAGCAACAGCGCCAACCCGCGCTGAATGTGTTGCACACATGCCTTTGACCCCCGAGGGCCGCGAACGTTTCTGCCGGTGCCACGACCTTCATCCTGGATCAAGAATAGGACCTGGGCATTTGAGGCCGGCTCCGTGGTCGGTACTCGCCTATCAGGGGTACCGTTCAGCTGTTGGCGCGAAGAGACGGGGGGCCTGCCAGGTCATGGTAAGTCCTCACGGGGACAGCCGCTGATGTCTGCATTGCTGACGTTCCCGATCAGTAGCTTGGCGCCGAACCATCGGCCATTGCTGTCAGTCGTGGCCGGTATCCAATTTCCGTGAGTGACAGCTAACTGGAAATCCTCCCGAATCGGCGGAATCGGCCTTTGCGGAAGTTTCCGCGGTTGAACGCGCCGGTTGCGGTCGTGCGAACCACTATTGACACAGGCTTACGCGCTCAAGGTATCTCCCCGACGATGCCTTCTAACCGGGCGATGGCCTTCTCGTGCTCGGCGACCTCGCTGTGGAATTCCAGTTCGTTTTCCTGCAGGGTCAACAGACTATTGAGCAGGGTCAAGAAGTCAATTTTACCCACTGCGTAACTACCCTGGGCCGAAGTTAAGGTCAGGCGCGATTGGGGAATAATGGCGTCGCGCAGAAGTTTCACGAGTTTTTCCGCCCGCTCGGCCTGGGCCAAGTTGTCCTTGATTCGAGACAAGAGTTCCTGCCGCAGTGCCTGCAAGTCCTGGAACGAGGCCTCCCTCCCGGCGACCGCCTCGTTCACGCCCTGCCGTTGCTTGGTGGCGAAGTACAGCGGTACCTTCACGTTGAGCATCACCTGATAGCCATCAGTGTTCATGGCATTATCGTGAAGTCCGCGCGCATCCAATTCGAAGTCCGGGTAATACTCTCGCTTGGCCAGAGCGACGGACTGATCGCCCCGTTCCAGGGTCTTTTGTTGACCATGGAGCAGAGGCGAGGACTGATCTACCAGTGCGTTCAGCTCTGCAGGTGAATGGTGCAGCGGGGTGAACTCGATTTCGCCGGGCGGGGCGAGCGGGTCATTGGGAAGACGGTTTAGGATGCGATTGATGACGGCATGGAGGGACTGCCGTTTCTGCTCCAGGGACGCCAGCCGAGCCAGGAGCCGGGAAATCTCGGTCTGCGCGCGAAACACATCCTGCTGGGCAGCCTGTCCGACCGAGTAGCGTGACTCAGCGGTGTCCTCGAACTCCTCCAGCAACAGCTTGGTCTTTCCCAACACGTCGATGGAATCATGGACGAAATGCAGGTCGTAGAAGGACTCCTTGAGCTGCGCGATCACCGCCAACTGCATGGCTCTATAATCCTGTTCCATCCGTTCCGCATCGCGGGTGGCGATTTCGCCCTTGAGCCGGAGCTTCCCCGGAAACGGGACTTCTTGACTCATGCCGTACATTACTTCCCGGTTCGGATTCATGTCTTTATATCCGAGAATAACCTTGGGATCTGGCAAGGTCTGCACCTGTGGGATTACCGCCTTGCCGGACTCCCACCGCTGACGAGCTGCCTGAATATCGGGATTGCGTTCATGGGCTTCTCGAATCAACGCTGTCAATGTCGCCCTTGGTTCACTTTCCTGAGGCCATCCCAGCACAGACCAAACCAAACTAGCCCACAACAGTACCAATTTCATGAGGGTTCTCCGGCTCATCGCAATCTCAGCGGGGTATTTCGAATCTTTCTTTGGATGAGTCCTGCAGTCCAATCAGCCCCAGAAACACCAGGTTTCGTTCAAGTTCACTCGGGTCGATTGACGTCAGTGCATGCTCGGGAACGTGGTCCAGCACCTTTTCAGCGATGGCTAGGACATGGTTGACTTCGGCAGCCATTTCAATGTTGGCCAGAATCAGGGCGCTCAGGTGATCGCTGGTCATCGGTTGACTTCCGTTCTGCGTCCGGATGAAGGTGCATTGTGGGAGAACGGCCAGCGGCAGTCCTGTTACGAACAGTCGAACTTCATCTTCCCAGTGACGCGCGACGGATTTCCTCGTCGAGTCCACACGAGAAGAAAATGTGGCTAACCTGGGCATCTCCAAATCGATGGTCGCGCGCCGGATGCCCCATTTGGCCGCAGCGACCAAGAGTTAGCCCTCAACGGGGTCGCCAAGCAAATTGACATCTTTGCGCCCTTCAACGAGTTCGGCGTCGTTGCAGGCTGCGGCTGCCCACAGCACCGCGAACAGAACTGGATCGTCCCGCTGGTCGCGCCCGTCACGTAAAAACCCCCCAATCGGCCGACGAGCTTCGCCTGTGACCTCAAAGGAATGTTCAAAGGTAACTATTTTCCTAACTGTCAAAACTTTGGCTATGCCGGGATCTCCGGTCTGACGGCTATTCAAATCATCCTCTGGTACAAACGCGTTATCCGATCTCTCGCCATTGATCAACCAATTGAGGCCCCAAAGCAGCATGAGGCATGTCACAGCGAGCACGCCTCGTTTCATAGAAGCCGGGTCCGACAATAAGGCGATTGAAGCGGGTTCGAAAAGCAGACTCAGCCAATCGTCAATCCAGTTCATGAAACCCTCAGGACTCGAAATTCAATGGTGACTTAGCACGAGTGACCGATGGGACATGAGCACGGGGGCGTAACCCTGAGTAACGTTTTGGCCATCCCAGAGCCTGGGCGGCGTCGGGTTGCCTTGGATCATCGACAAGGGGAGAGCGGCGAAGAAGCCGCTTTTATCGATGCCACAACCCTTCATAACGCCGCCGGTCCGTGCTTTCGACTACTTGGCCATTTACGCCATTTGTCGATGCATCTTCGCCATTTCCTGGTTTGCCTTAGCCACCTTTTCATAGGAGTTGATGAGCGCCTCGCAGTGTTCCTCGAATGTCTCAGCCGATTTTCCGTACAAGTAGCTATGCTGCTTATACTGCTCCAGGGTCTTCTTGTGCTCTTCCACCTGGGCCTCGGCGGCCTCCTCGCAATGTTCAGCCAGCGCCTTGTGGTCCGTTGCCGTTTTGGCATTCTGAATGGCCGCCGTCATGTCCATGGGATGGGGATTCGGCTGAGCGCAGCCTGCCAGTAGCCCCAAGGATAAGGAAGCGATCAGTAATACTTTGGTGACGTCGTTCATGGCACACCTCGATGATGTAGGTTGAATGGCCGATGGATCTTGCGACTGCAGTGTTTTCCGTCGATAGCCTCCTACGGTTGGTTTAGCGTTGAGTTGGTTGAATGGAATGGCCCTTGACCAGGGCATAGATCGCCGGAATCACGATCAGCGTGAGTAGGGTCGACGAGACCATGCCGCCCACCATGGGCGCGGCGATGCGGCGCATCACCTCGGATCCCGTCCCCGTACCCCACATAATGGGCAGCAGGCCCGCCATGATGGCCACCACGGTCATCATCTTGGGCCGAACCCGCTCAACCGCCCCTTCCTGTATGGCGGCGTAGAGGCCGGCCAAGGTCAACTCGCGTCCTTCCGCTTGCGCGAGCGAACGGGATTTTTCCAGGGCATGGTCTAAATAGATCAGCATGACCACGCCCGTTTCCGCCGCCACGCCGGCCAGGGCGATGAACCCAATAATGACCGCCACACTCAGGTTGTAACCCAGCCACACCATCAACCAGATGCCTCCCACCAGGGCAAAGGGCAGCGAGAGCATGACGATCAGGGTTTCAGCGATGCGCTGGAAGTTCAGGTAGAGCAGCAGAAAGATGGTTACCAGGGTCATGGGCACCACGATCTTCAGCTTGGCCTTGGCCCGTTCCATGTACTCGAACTGGCCGCTCCAGGTGGCGTAGTAGCCGGGAGGAAATTTCACCTGGTCCTGCACGGCCTGGCGGGCATCGTCCACATATCCACCGATGTCGCGGCCGCGGATGTCGATGAAGATGTAGGCGGACAGCAAGGCGTTCTCGGTGCGGATGACGGGCGGCCCCTTGCCCAGTCCGACGCTGGCCAACTGCCCGATGGGGATCATGGCGCCGGAGGGAACAGGCACCAGCACCTGGGTGGCAATGGCATCGGGCGAGTCGCGCAGTTCACGGGGATAGCGCACAATGACGCCGTAGCGCTCCCGCCCTTCCACGGTGGTTGTCACCGTCTCGCCGCCCAAGGCGGTTCCGATGACGTCCTGCAGATCGCCCACGCTCAGACCATAGCGCGCCAGGGCCAGCCGGTCCGGCTCGATGGTGAGGTAGTAGCCTCCCGTAATCCGTTCCGCATAGGCGCTGCTAGTGCCGGGGACGCTCTTGACCGTCGCTTCGACCTCTTTCGCCAGCCGTTCGATCTCGTCCAGATCATTGCCGAACACCTTGACGCCAATGGGCGTGCGAATGCCGGTGGAGAGCATGTCGATGCGGGCCTTGATGGGCATGGTCCAGGCGTTGCTGACGCCCGGGATCTGCAGCGCCTTGTCCATCTCAGCGATCAGCGTGTCGGTGGTCATCCCGGGCCGCCATTGGCTCTCCGGCTTGAGGTTGACGATGGTCTCGAACATCTCCAGAGGCGCCGGGTCGGTAGCGGTGGCGGCTCGCCCAGCCTTGCCAAACACCGATTCCACTTCGGGGAAACTTTTGATGATGCGGTTCTGGGTCTGCATCAGTTCCGCTGCCTTGGTGACGGAAAGCCCCGGTAGGGTCGTCGGCATATACAGTAAAGTGCCCTCGTTTAGCGTCGGCATGAACTCGCTGCCCAGACGGCTGGCGGGTTGAATGGTCGCGGCCAGCGTCATGAGGGCGAGGAGCACTGTCGACTTTTTCCAGCGCAGGACCAGTTGGATCACCGGGCGATATAGCCAGATCAGCACGCGGTTGACGGGGTTCCTGTGTTCGGGAAGGATGCGCCCGCGGATGAACAAAAACATCAACACCGGAACCAGGGTCACCGATAACAGCGCGGAAGCACCCATGGCGAAGGTCTTGGTGTAGGCCAGCGGTTTGAACAGCCGGCCTTCCTGTTCCTCCAGGGCGAAGACGGGCAGGAAGGAAACGGTGATGATCAGGAGGCTGAAGAACAGGGCCGGCCCGACTTCTTTCGCCGCTCGGATGATGATGGACAGGCGGTCTTCCCCCGGCGCTGCCCGTTCCAGATGTTTGTGGGCGTTCTCGATCATCACGATGGCGGCATCCACCATGGCGCCAATGGCGATGGCCACACCGCCCAGGCTCATGATGTTGGAGTTGATACCCAGCGCCTGCATGACGATGAAGGCCATCAGGATGGCGATAGGCAACATGACGATGGCCACCAGGGCGCTGCGCACATGGAACAGGAACACGACGCAGACCAGGGCTACGACGAGGTTTTCCTCGATCAGCTTGCCGCGCAGGTTGTCGATCGCGCGGTGGATGAGTTCGGCCCGGTTGTAGACCGAGACGATGGAGACATTGGCCGGCAGGCCCGCACCGATTTCCTTGATTTTGGCCTGCAGGTTGTGGATGACCTCCAGGGCATTTTGCCCGTAACGGGCCATGGCGATGCCGGCCACCGCTTCACCTTCGCCGTTCAACTCGGTGATACCCCGGCGCTCGTCCGGCCCCAATTCGATGCGGGCCACATCCTTGAGTAGGACCGGCGTGCCACCCTCGGCTTTGACCACCAATTCTTCAAGGTCGTCGATGCCGCGCAGATAGCCCTTGCCGCGCACCATGTATTCGGTCTCGGTGATTTCCACCACCCTCCCGCCGACATCGCGATTGCTGGCACGGATCACCCGGCCGACCGTTTCCAGCGGGATGCGGTAGCTCTGCAGCTTGCGCGGATCGACGATGACTTGATATTGCTTGACGAAGCCACCGACACTGGCGACTTCCGCGACGCCATGGGCCTTGGTGAGCTGGTAGCGAACAAACCAGTCCTGCATGCTGCGCAACTCCGCCAGGGAATATTGCGCGCCAAGGACCACGTACTGGTAAATCCAGCCGACTCCGGTGGCATCCGGTCCGAGACTGGGTGTGACACCGCGCGGGAGGCGGCTGGAGGCGAAGTTGAGATATTCCAGCACGCGCGACCTGGCCCAATAGATGTCGGTACCATCCTCGAAAATCACATAAACGAACGAGGCACCGAAGAAGGAATAGCCGCGTACCACCTTTGACTTCGGCACGCTGAGCATGGACGTCGTCAGTGGGTAGGTGACCTGATCCTCGACCACTTGGGGCGCCTGGCCGGAATAGTCGGTGTAGATGATGACCTGGGCATCGGATAGGTCCGGCAAGGCATCCAGCGGCGTTTCGATGACGGCGAAGATGCCGGCAATCACAAGGATCAGCGTTCCCAGCAGTATCAGAAACGGGTTTCTGGCGGACCATTCGATCAAGCGGGCCAGCATGTCACATCCCATCGTGTCCGGCGTGATCGGCGGCCGGCGATGATTTGCCGGACGCCGCGTTGTCACCTTGTTCCGGCGGCGGTTCAGGCTTCGACGCTTCAGGCCCTAGGACATGAGCACCGAAACTGTTTAGGGCAGCGCGCAGATTGCTTTCGGCGTCGATCAAAAAGTTGGCGGCGACCACCACCTTCTCGCTGCTGCGGACTCCTTCCAAAACCTCCACGGTGTCATCACCGCGCATGCCCAACTTGACCGGCCGTGGCTCGAATCGCCCTTCACCGCGCTCCACCAGGACCAAGGTCTGCTTGCCGCCGTCGAGCACGGACGAACGCGGAACCACGAGGGCCTGCCTTGCCGCTGTGACCATTTCCACATGGGCATACATCATGGGCTTCAGCAGTCCCTGGGGATTGGGCAGCTCTATCCTGACCTTGACCGTGCGGGTTTGGGCGTTGAGGGTGGGATAGATAAAAGTGACCTTGCCGTCGAACGGCCGGCCGGGATAGGCATCGAGCATGACGCGCACCGGCTGTCCGGGAGAAACCAGGCCAATTTCCTGCTCATAAACCTCGGCGATGACCCAGACAGAGGAAAGATCGGCGATCTTGAACAAGGTATCCCCCGCCGCTGCCCGCATCCCGGCCAAGGCAGTCTTTTCCATAACGATGCCCGAAGCCGGCGAGCGGATGACCAGCGTTCGTTGCGCCTTTCCTTGTTTTTCCAGATTGCGAATTTCCGTCTCCGAGACACCCCAGTTGCGCAGCTTCTCCAGGCCGCTTTGGGCCAGCTCCTTGATGCTGTCCTGCATCCAGGGTTCGCTGTTGGCGAGCATGGCCAGGCCGTTCTTGGCGGTGAGGTATTCCCGTTGGGCGCTGAGGAGGTCCGGACTATAGAGGTCGAACAGCGGTTGGCCTTTTGAAACCAGCTGCCCGGTGGCGTTGACGTACAGCTTCTCGATGAAGGCGTCAAATTTGAGAGCCACGGTGGAGAGCTTGCGCTCGTCGGCTTCAATCACCCCCACCGCGTGGACGGTACGGGAGATGTCGCCCTCTTTGACCTCGGCCATGCGTACGCCGAGCTTTTGGATCTTGTCAGAGCTGATCTTGACCAGGTTGTTGTCCTCGCTGCCGGCCTCATCCGCAAAGACCGGGATGTAATCCATGCCCATGGCGTCCTTTTTTGGCATCGGCGAGGTATCGTCCAATCCCATGGGATTGCGGTAGTACAGGAGTTTTCGTAGCTGCTCCGCGCCGCCATTCAGGTCTTCCTCATAGACCGGCACATAGTCCATCCCCATTTCATCCTTGGCGGGCGCCGACGAGGTCACGCTTGGGTTCATGGGATTGCGGTAGTAAAGGGGCTTCCGCACGGCAGCTGTGCTGCCCAACGATGAGGTTCCCGACGGCTTGACGGGCCACCAATGATCGGCAGCGGCACCCAAGGCAGCGGCGGCAACCAGGGCAAGAAGCGTGGACTTGTTCATGTCATGGGGCTCTTGGCGAAGAACAGCCAGCCGAGCTGCGGTATCCAATGCTGGAAAATCGCAACGGCGTAGACCCGAACCTTTGAGGGATAAAGCCCAGGCTTGCCGACAAACACGCGTTGGATGACTCGTCCGAAAGACATCAAAGGCTTGATGACCGGCGACGGGGCAGATATTGGAGCCAACGCGGCATGACATGCCGGCCAGGCGGGCAAAGCACAAAACATCGAATTCTCCTCGAACGCAAAAGCAAAAGGGCTGCAAAAAGCAGCAACCCTCACGCGCCAGTTAGCGGCGCGATTCGCAATTCGGAGAAAACGCTAGATCAACAGAGAACAAAACTGATGGAACAGCGGAATCCGGTGCCCATCGGGAGGTGAGTTGGTACGTGGAGGGGGCTGGGTTGGAGCATAGAGGAGCAATCCCAACGTCATCCAGATGAAGCTTAGAATGACATCCGGGATTTTGGGGATATCAAACGCGAATTCAGCCGCCGGATTGGGTTGAAAGGCCAAACAGGACTTGTAGGAACAATCCTTCGTAGTGAAATGGCTGTGCCCCCCGTGTGCATGGAAATGATTGGAGGTTTCCGAGCAGCTCTGAGGTTGTGCTTCCACCGAGGCGTGACGCCATATCGACGGCATCGCGCAGGTGGAAAATACCAGCACGGAAATCAGATTTACCAGCTGCACAAACACCAGCATACGCAGGTATGGGCGATTTCTTTGGAGACGTAATGTGTTCAGCACAAAGTCAGACTTAGCGGGTCACCAAAGGATAACTAGCCGGACGATAGCACATCACGGATGAATGTTTAATGCGTATTTCTGCTTGCCGTTGTAATCGCTCCCCACGCTCGAGTTTCACGGTACGCGGATTACACTTTAGCTTGAGGTCGCTGATTGGGCAGCGTGTCGAAAAGGACGACTGGGAACTGCACTGTCCAGCGCCAGAACCCGAGGCAGAGCGAAATCATTTTTCAAAACCGCTTGACCTTGCCACGATGGGAAGGTGCAGCATGATGGCCCTCGGTGATTTGTTCTTGAGGAGCCGAATATGGAACACCACCATCACACACAGTCGACCGGGCGTCCCGCTTCGTTCAATAACCTGCTGGCCTTGAAGGCGACACTGCATTGCTTGTCCGGCTGCGCCATTGGCGAAGTGTTGGGCCTTTTAATTGGCAGCGTGCTGGGATGGAGCAACTTCGGCACGGTGGCCCTCGCGATCGTCTTGGCCTTTCTGACTGGCTACGCCTTCACGCTGATCCCCCTCCTGAATGCGGGGGTGGGATGGCGCATGGCGGCGGGTACGGCCCTTGCCGCCGATACCGCTTCCATTGCGGTCATGGAACTGGTCGACAACCTAACCATGTTGCTGATCCCGGGTGCGATGGACGCCCCGCCGGACACGGCGATGTTCTGGATCAGCTTGCTGGCCTCGTTGTTTTTGGCCGGGTTGGCGGCATTCCCGCTGAACCGCTGGTTGATCGGCCGCGGCCGGGGACACGCTCTGGCCCATGGCCACTCTCATTAAGAGCAGGTAACGCTATGAACATCGGCGAAGCGTCTCGTGCTCGGGCATTTCCAGCAAAATGATCCGGCACTATGAGGCCATCGGCCTGTTGTCCCGACAACGGCGCACCCTGTCCGGGTATCGGGACTTTGATGAAAACGATATCCACACCCTCCGGTTTATCCGGCAAGCGCGGGACACTGGGTTTTCCACCCCGGAAATCAAGCAACTGCTATCGCTCTGGGCAGACAGAGATCGCCCCGCGGGAGAGGTCCGCCTTCTGGCCTTGGAGCATCTGAAGGCGCTTGAGGCCAAGATTGCGGAACTTCGGGCTATGGCCGCCACGCTGCACCAGTTGATTGATCGGTGTCAGGGCGATGACCGTCCTGAATGCCCGATCCTCGATGCTTTGGCGGGAGATGTCACCTCTTCGTCTCGCCACAATTCCCAAAGCACCGTGGCGATTGCGAATGCCCTCACACCCAGAAGGAGAAATCATCATGAATAGCTTGGAGACCGCTAAAGCCAATGCGGCTGCCGCGTACAACGCCGCCGCCGATCTTTTCGATCATCCCGCCAACACGTTTTGGGATCGTTTCGGCAGGGAGACAATTGAGCGCTTGGGCCTTCAGCCCGGGCAATCCGTGCTGGATGTCTGCTGCGGAAGCGGAGCCTCAGCGATCCCTGCGGCAGAGGCCGTCGGTCGGGAGGGGCGAGTCGTTGGAATCGACCTGGCGGAAAACCTCTTGGAACTGGCCTGGCGCAAAGCTGAGAGCCGGGGGCTGAACCAGGTCAAGTTCACGCTGGGCGACATGATGTCGCTGGAATTCCCGGAGGCTGCCTTCGACGCCGTGGTATGCGTCTTTGGGATTTTCTTCGTGCCCGATATGCCAAGCGCGGTGCGCGAACTCTGGCACCGCGTTAAGCCGGGAGGGAAGCTCGCCCTGACAACATGGGGACCCAACTTCTTCGAGCCCGCCAATCGGGTATTTTGGGAGTCAATTCGAAGCGAGGCCCCCGACCTGCACAAATCCTTCAACCCCTGGGACCGGATCAGCCATCCAGACTCCCTCGCGGCCATGTTGGCGGAAGTGGGGATCGAAGACGCCGACATATCGGAGCAAGCGGGCATTCACGCTATCGATTCGCCCGAGGATTGGTGGACAACCCTTTTGGGCTCTGGATACCGGGGAACCATCGACCGTTTAGACGCCGTCGCCCATGGGCGTGTGCGTGAGGCTAATCTTCGCTATATCCGGGATTCCCGCCTTTCGGGTATCGAAGCCAACGTGATCTATGCTATCGCCACCAAGTCGGATGTCTGAGGTGGCGCGCGGTGAGTAGTGATTGACGCGGTCGAGACTGGTGCACCTTGGACGGCTGACGTAAGCCACCGAAGATTGCCCGCAATTTCAGGTCTGCCAGAGCCCAAATGCTATTGATGACGAAAAATTCTATGGCGACGCAGTGCTCTGGGACGGCGGCAATGCTTTGTTAGTGGTCGTAGAGGCGTTTGAATTACCGGCAGATCTAGGCTGATCCCAGCAGCTCGCAAGGCATCCAGAAAGCGGCCATTCGCCCAAATTGGGAGCAATGTCTCGATGCCAGTAATGGACGACCTGACGCCGAGAATTCCAAGTTGAGCGACTGGCTGCCACTGAGTGCACAACGGGCATTCCGCGCCGGGATGGTCGCTTATTTCTGCATTGCTGTCGTCGCTAAACCCAATCTCGCCGCCGACCTATCGGCCATATCTGTCATCGAATCAGACCGACACCAGCCAATATCAAACGTCAGCTCTCAAATCGGTCAGTCGCTTGCCATTATTTGCGGTCCTGAAATTGGTCCACTGATAACTCGCGAGATCTGTGCGATCAGCGATTTCTGCTAGACAGCCCCGAATTTCTATAGGCACTAACACCTAAAGATTTATCGGAATGGTCAAAAACGTGCATTGCCGACATGATCTTCCTCGTAGACTACAGCCGAAAATCGGCAAGAGTTTTTTCGCGTGCCGTGAACGGGCAGAGACAGCGCACGCACTTGCGAAAGGCAAAGCACCAGCACCCTGCAATTCAAGCAGTCCATGGGTAAATCCGTCCCGTGCTATCGGCCAAACCGTAGGTTTGAACTAGGGTCTTCTCGTCGGTCTTCCTCGATTCGAGATCGAAATTGCTGATGTTTGCCGGTTTGCTCTGACAATTACGGGTTGACGTTGCCGCATTCGCTTATGGACTGAGCCATCATCTTTTGCGCGTTCTGCGAAAGAAGTTCCGCTTTGGGTCGTCACTCAGGGCACTCGGTGGCGATGATGCGCGGGGACAAAGTTACATTCCTTCATTTGGCCTGCCTAGGGCCGACTGAAGCCCTTATACGGCGGATGAGCCCAGCACCCGCCTGTATTTTACCGCCGTTGGGGTCGGGCTAACTTCGCAAACGCCTTGCCGGATTCAGGCCTCGTAATGTTCAAATCGCCTGGCTCTCCAAGCGGCTTATGGCGCCAGGATCGACGCCCATTTGGTCCGGAGATCAGGCATGAAGCGCATCTATTTTTTAGTACCGAACCTTGAAGTGACCACTTTGATCGTTAATGAGCTCTTGCTAGCGCGGGTGGAGGAGCGGCGCCTGCACGTTCTGGCGAAACGTGACACCCCTTTGGGAACGCTCCCAGAGGCCAGTTTCCTGCAAAAGACGGATTTTGTACCCGCCATGGAGCGGGGATTGGCCGTTGGCGGCATAGCTGGAACACTCGCGGGTTTGGTTGCACTGGCGACGCCTGCTGGGCCTATCCTTGGTGGGGGAGCGATTATCTTGGCTGGCGCCCTGGCAGGCGCTACCACAGGCGTTTGGATCGCGGGGATGGTCGGGTTGAGCGTGGGGAATTCCCGCTTGACTGCGTACGAGGAGGCCATCGAGCGCGGCGAAATCTTGTTGATGGTCGATGTGCGGCGAGACAGGGTCGATGAGATTCATCGACGGGTGAGCCAACTGCATCCGGAGGTCAAATTCGAGGGCACCGATCCGACGATTCCGGCATTTCCCTGAGCTGTTGTCCGGATCGGCAGCCTGCTCCATTGCTGGAGGGAGGCAGGCGCTGTCGTGTTTTCGCTGACAGATTTCTCCTTCAGGGTGGCGACTCGGCTGTCGGCGCGTGCGGTATTCCTTGTTTGGCGCGCTGGAAGTCTGCGATAAGCTCCTGCAGTTCGCTCAGTTTCGAAGGCTTCAGCAGATACTGGTTAAATAGGGGCTTGTCGGTTCCAGAGTCCCCCGGGCCCGGGCTGTAGCCGCTCATGGCTACTATCCTCACGTCGTGGCCACCTGGTTGCTCTCGTAATTTCTTGGCAACCTGGTAACCGTCCATTTCAGGCAGCCCAATATCAAGGAAGATCAGATCCGGCATAAAGCTTTGAGCGATCGCAAGGCCCTGCATCCCATTGTTTGCCGTCTTTAACAGGTGGCCCTGCAACTCCAGCAAAAACGACATGCTGTCGAGAATATCCTGATTGTCATCGATCATCAGTATCCGCAGCGGCTGTTCTGTCTCACGTTTTCTTTCAGTGGGAAAAGTAGGTTCTGCACCTACGGAAGCCGCAGGGTTCAAGGGCAGCCTGACCACGAACAGGGATCCCTGGTTTGCGCCCGCGCTGGATGCCGTGATTTCGCCGCCATGCAACTCAACCAGCTTTTTGACCAGGGTAAGTCCGATTCCCAAACCGCCGTCAGATCGGGCGAGAGACCGTTTCCCCTGGGTAAAGAGTTCGAAAACTTGGGGAAGCAACTCGGGCTCGATACCAATACCGTCATCCTGTATGCGGACAATGACCCACCCCGCCTCCAGTTCAGTTCTCAGATCGATATGCCCGCCTTTACCCGTGTACTTGTTCGCGTTGATGAGCAGGTTGCTGAACACCTGGGTAAGGCGAACCGGGTCGCCCCCCAAATTGATGGGCTGGGGAGTCAGATGGAGGGCGAGGGTTTGTTGTTTGCCGTCAAAAGAAGGCTTGATTGGTTCGGCGAGCTGCTCAATCAGCGAGTTAAGCTCAACAGAATGCCGCTCAATGGTCACCAGGCCCCGAGTGATCCGCGAGACATCGAGCAAATCATCGACCAGGTGGGTGATATGGTCGACATTGCGGGCAAGCACTTCAGAAGCCTTGGCAACCGCCGCTTCGGTGAGCGGCAGGGTACCCAGCGCTTGCGCAATGTTGTTAATCGGCGTCAGCGGGTTACGCAGTTCGTGGCCGAGCATCGCCAGGAATTCATTCTTGCGGCGGTCTGCTTCCTGAAGAGCAATTTGGGCCTCGCGGCGCGCTGTCACGTCGGAATGGGTTCCGATCGCACGTAGCGGTCGACCCTCGGAATCTCTGGCGACCACCTGCCCGCGGTCCAGAATCCAACGCCAGCTACCGTCTTTGTGGCGCAGGCGATGCTCACAATCGTAAATGGGTGTGCGGCCTTCGAGATGGTCGCTCAGCGTCGCCATGACCGCGTCTTTTTCATCCGGATGAATCAGCTTTTCCCAGGCTCGGACATGGGGTTCAACTTCACTGGGTTCATAGCCCAGCATGGCTGCCCAGTTACCGCCGAACTGCACTCGCCCGCTGGGAATATCCCAATCCCAGAAACCAAGTTGGCCGGCTTCAAGCGCCAGGGCGAGCTGCTGGCGGCTCTCCCTCAGAGACAGCTCCGCCAGCTTACGGTCGGTAATGTCCTGCGTGATGCCGAACCCACCTATCAATGGTCCCGTCTCCTCGCACTCTAAATAGGCTCTTTCCCTCACCCATTTGATGTCGCCGCCGGCGACAATGCGGTGTTCGATGTCGTAAGGCTTGCCGTGCAAGCCCGCCTGCCATTCACTATCCACATAAGAGCGATCGTCAGGATGCACCAACGACAGAAAACTGTCGTAGCTCAACGGTGTTCCTTTTTGCACACCGAAAATCTGGTAGTTCTCGTCCGACCAGGACAGAACATTCTGGCGCACATCGAGTCGCCAGGAGCCGATCTTTCCGACCTGCTGGGCGCGATCGAGATCATTTCTGCTCTGCTCCAGCGCGGCCTCAGCCTGTTTTCGCTCTGTGATTTCCCGTATGGTTGCCCACATGGACGCGGGCTGGTTATCGGCATCGGTAATGAGGACAGTGCGCAATTCAACCGGGACAGTGGTTCCGTCCTTGCGCCGGTATTCCTTTTCGTAAATTTCGGAATAACCGCGCACGATAATCTGCTGTTCGACTATGGCTGACTCCATGGCATGCCAGCGGCTGGGGGTCAGGTCTATATAAGTCAGCGCCTCGAGTTCGGCGCGGGTATATCCAAGCAGTTGGCAATACAACTCGTTGCATTCCAGGATGTGCCCGTCCATGGCGACCTGCACAAAGGCATCGCGGCTGTTTTCATGCAGGAGACGATAGCGCTCCTCGGAGCGGCGCAAATTTTCCTCGGCCAGCTTCCGTGCCGTGATGTCGACGAAGATCAGAGCGAAGAAGTTCGGCACCGTAGAAAAGGCAAAGGTTTCAAACCAGCGCTGCAAAGACGCGTTGTAGTTCTCGTAGCGTACCGGTTGGCCGGTGAGAGCAACTTGGCCGAAGGTCTCAAGCCAATGGGCATCCAGATCCGGCCAGACCTGCCGCATGGTCTTGCCAATGGCGGTTTCGCGCGGGATACCCGTCTGGCTTTCCCAGGCCGCATTAAGTTCGACGAACCGCCAATCGCAGGGCTTACCTTCGCCATCGAGGATGATCTCATGCAGGCCGAACCCTTCCGTCATGTGATCAAACAGCTGGCGATATTTTTCTTCACTGGCCCGCAGGACCATTTCGCTGTATTTCTGTTCGATGCAATCGGCGGCCTGGCGCGCCAGCAGATCCATCAAGCGAAGCGCCCGATCACTAGGTCGCTGCGGCGTGCGGTAATGGGTGGAAAACATACCGAGCGGTTGGCCGGATCGGGACAGCAACGGGGTTGATTGCACGGCACGCACGCCAGCGTCGAGTTGGACCTGGAGGCCCGGCGTGCCTACAAACAAGGGACTCTTTTCCACGTCCTCCACGATGATGCGCTCCTTCCGGGCTAACGCCTGTCCGCAAACGCATGCGCTTTCGGCAAAAACGGAATCCCAATAAGCGAGCCACCAATCCGGAAAGTTTCGTTGTGCTGCGATGCGTAGGCTATGCGACTGAGGATCCAGGATCTGGATGTTGCCAAAATCAGCGCCGGCAATCTCAATCGCGACCTCGACGATTTTTTCAAGCAGTGGCTTGGCGTCCCTTTCTGTAATCGCCATAACGGCCAACTCATGGAGCCGTTTCATGGCCGCGAGTTCTTCGTTGATGCGCTGTTCCTGCCTGCGCAGTTCCTCCTCGTTTAGCCGCTGCTCAATAAAATCGGCAGCCTGACGGGCTAGCAGATCCAGCCGCCACAAATCCTCCTCCCGCGGCGCATGCGGTTGCGCCCAATGGGTCGTCAAAATGCCCAGCAAGCGACCTTTCCGCGTGCGCAGGGGAGTGGATTGCACCGCGCTGACTCCGGCGGCGCGCAGTATCCGCAAGGACGGGCTGTTGCTAAAAATGGGGCTCGTTTCTACATCCGGCACCAGGATGCGGGTGCCCTGGCGAATTGCTTCACCACAAACCGATGCCACCTTTTCAGCGTTGGCGAAAAAATCCAGAAAGGCGCGGTCATGGCCAAGCTGGGCAGCAATACGTAGTTCATCACCCTCCAACAACTGCAGCGTGCCTTTATCGCTGCCCATGATGGAAACAGCCGCATCCAGGATTTCCTTGCACATCAAATCGGCATTCGAATCCTCAACAACGAGTCGGCTCAATGCCTGCATCCGCATTAAGGCAGTCAGATCTGATGCAGATTTTTGCTCCGCCTGTTTGCGCTCGGTGATGTCAATGCCTTCGGCCAGGAGAAATTCCAGATTTCCCTGCTCGTCGCGCAGTGCCGTTACCGTGTTTAGGCCATGGCGCAGGGTCCCATCCCGGGTCAAGTAACTGGCTTCGTCCTGACATGGCCCGGTTTGGCCCCTCGCCTTTTTGATAAGGCGCTGCCATTGCGCCACCGTGTCCGGGAGATCACGCCACCAAGGTGCATCCAGGAAGAACATGCCGGTGACTTCTTCTGGCGTGAAGCCGGTGCCGTGAAGAATGGAATTGCTGATTTCGACGATGCGCAGGTCGGGTGACAATAGGCCGCTGTATTGGAACTGATGATTGAAAATGGCACGGAATCGGCGTTCACTTGCACGTAAGGCTGCCTCGGCCTGTTTCTGCCGCGTTACATCGCTGGCAGCGCCGAACCACTCGACGATTTCGCCGCGGTCATCCAGTATCGGAACCGCGCGTGAATGCGTCCAACCGATACTGCCATCAACCTTTATGACGCGATGCTCCAACTCGAATTGGTCTTTGGTTTGAATCGCCTGCTCAATCGTGGCCAACACTTCCCGCTGATCATCGGGATGGATATAGGTATCGACCCAGGTTCGGCTAGGTGTCAGGGTATCGGCGATGAACTCCCGTCCGTGAAGTTGCCGCATCTCGCTCCAGTCGGCGCTCATGCGGTAGACGATATCGAAAGTGGCTGTGGTGAAAGCCCTTAAGCGTCCTTCACTCTCGAGCAATGCCGCCCCGGCTAGATTGCGTTCCAAAGCCTGGGCTTTTTGGCGATGACGATGATAAAGATGAGTAATTAAATTGATTAGCAGTCCATTGACGCTGAATAGTATCAAGGCGATCTGATTGGAGGGTGACTCTACCTCCATCACACCAACGGGTTCATAGACCCAAATGGACACAACCAAAGCAGCCAGAGCGACAGAAAACAGTCCGGGCCCTGGCCCGGCCAATAAGCTGGTAAAAATAATAATGGAATAAAATGAAACAAAGGGGGCTAAACTGAGGCCGTACCAAGCTTTAACAAGTAAATACAATTTGAATGCTAATCCGACTCCGACCAAGGCCAGCCCATAGCCCAGGGTTATCGTGGAGAAAGAACATTGGATGATAAGGATACCAAAGGCCAGTAGGATAAACAGCGTGGCTGTCAGTGGCGCCATGGAAGAGTAGGGTGGAAGCAGCCAAATGGATTCTGGATAATAAAGACATCCTAAAATGGCCAAGCCGGAAATGCCCAAAAGGCAGACCGAAAAAAATTGGATGAGGTGCTGAGTGTGCGGTCGCCATCGTCTGAGAATAATGAGCACGCCCAGAATGAGGAAACACACCACACTCATTGGCGCCATGCGGGTGGGTGAGGTGACGGACCCGTACGTGTCCGCCATAAAAAGGCTGTCAATCTGTAAATAAAGGCCAAAGAGATACTCAGCAAGTGTTACAAGGCCGAGCGCTAACAGGAAAATTGCACATAACATGCTCCCTCTGTTTCCGGTTAATGAATCTTGCACCTGGTGTGAGCGATCAATTAATAGCCACAAACCCAGTCCCGCGACTATGAAGCCTAGGGCGGCATTGGCGGGCATCGTCTGAGCCGCTGGTAAAATATCACTTAAAGGGAGATTCAAAATCCTGAGGAGAAAAACCAGTCCTCCTGCAACAATCACGAGTAGGCTGATGAGATGAACCGCGATCTGTTGCGAAAAGGGAGAATGGGATGCGGCTTCGGCCATTGAGGTGAGACTTTTAATGTGAAATGGCCTTAGGGCGAGTGCGAGTTTTGGTGCAAACGGGAAATTGTTTACGTCTGAAGAAGGCAGCCCCCGAAAAGGATGTAAATCGATCAGGCCGTTTTCCACGACCGAATGCCTGCGTCCCAGAGCCCGTATCGAACTAACAGAAAAAGGCGGCTCACTGCTAACACAGCCGTCGATTTATTGGATTGCCCCGATCTTCTGTTGTGATTCGAGACCAAGCCGGGTTTGCGTAACTTTCAGACCGGTCAGGTCAATCGCCACTGGGCAGTGCCGGTGCTCAGAGCGGTTAGGATGGCGCGCCTCAGGAAATAGGTGTTGGCTTTGGCACTAACTCGTACGTGTCTTCGGGTCTGAGTTCAGGCTGCCACGTCACAACGAAGGGAGACAAGGCCAATTCCGGCAGTGCTGCCGCTGAAAGCCTTCCGCAAAAGCATCAAACTAATCATCTATCGCGGTGTTTGGACCAATTCCATCACAGAGCGACTGTGAAAGATGCTTTTTTTGCAGGAAGCGTTGTAGTCATAGGCCTCTAGCCAAACGCAAGGCAATCAAAAACGTCGCCTGCGCGACGTTCATTATCACGTAACAGCGCGGACGTTCAAATGCGTAATTTCCGAGAGATCGAAATCAGCCCCTGAGCGTCACTTTTTCGGGGCGCTTTGGTACCCAGCGTTCAGTCAGAGCAAACGTTCCTTAGTCCAATTCGTGTGTCGGTCAGCCCAGAGACAGCTTCCTGCTCGATCGGTGTTTCCTTTACGAGCTAATACCTACGGCATTATCGGGATAGTTATTCGCGCCCCTAGCGCCCATGATTCTGGCTTGGTGGCGTGACAGCGCCGTCCCTTAACGGCGCGGGCAGCAAGAAGTGCCACCAGCGCTTAAACCTTCAACGAATTCAACAGAGGTCCGAGCACTATGCGAGTAGAGCAAATTATGACCAAAGACGTCCAGTGTTGTCGCCCGGACGATAGCCTTGAGCTGGCGACACAGATGATGTGGGACCACGATTGCGGTTGTTTACCCGTCTGCACAGACAATGGCGAAAAAAGGGTCGTGGGTATGCTCACAGACCGGGACATTGCCTTGTGTGCCTTGTTTGAGGGAATGCCACTGAGAGATCTTCGCGTGTCCCAGGCCATGGCGAAGGAGCTTCGAACTTGTTTGCCATCCCAGAGCCTGGCTGATGCCGAGAAGATTATGTCAGACGGCAAAGTACGCCGGCTTCCGGTACTCGACAAGCAGCAAGGCCTTGTCGGAATCATTTCACTCGCGGACCTGGCTCAGGAAGCAGCGCGTGAACAAACGACGAGCAGCAAGAACATTACGGACGGGGATGTGAGCAACACGCTTGCCGCCATCTGCACGTCCCATGCGACAGGCATGTCGGCGTCAGCCTAAGGTCAGCCTTACCTGGAGCGTTCAGACATGCGGTCATCTTCATTCCAGATGCATCGCATCGGGCGTCGGGTTCAGCGTTCGCCTTTTCCAGGAGGAACTCATGAAGCGCATCTATTGTGTGGTTCCTAACCTTGATCTGACGGGTTTAATTGTCGATGACCTCTTACTGGCCCAAGTCGAGGATCGGCATATCGACGTACTGGCAAAATGGGGCCGATTGTTCCTGATGGTCGATGTTCCAGGGAATCGCGTGGACGAAATTCATCAGCTGGTTCAGAAGCGCCATCCGGCGGCAGCCTTTGCGGGTGTCGAAGGGATTACTCCGTCCTTTCGGTGAACATTGCTTGCGGACTGAGAGGTAGCGACATGCAGCCAGCATATCTTGGGCGAGCGCTTCCTATGCTGATTTTCTTTGTTACATGCGATGTCGGAGCGGTAACGGAGGGCTGCTGGGTTGATATTTTTGACGAACCGGAATTCAAGGGTTTGCAGGCCAGGCTTGAAGGCCCAGTCGATTTGCCGACCCTGAAAGGGCTACACAGCCATGATTGGAATGATGTGATCGACAGTCTGGAAGTCGGGCCCCACGCGGAGGTCACGGTTTATCGGGATGAAAATTACGAGGTGCCCTCCGTATCCGAAAACCATCCGGATGCCATTCAAAACTGGAAAACCACGCCTGATAATTTCCGTACCTCAATTCAGACTTTTTATCCTAACCAAAGCATTCACCATTTCGGTGAATTCAACCTTCATAACGCTATCAGCTCAATTAGATTGAAGTGCGTCGACCGTGTACCGTGAGAAACGAACTGAGGGAGCGATGGCAAAGGGGCACAACGGGATTCTGAAATTGGCAATCGAACTATTGGCTGCCAGACTGGCTCTTTGATTCATTTACTGAATCAATGGTAATTCAGTAACCCCGGCGTGCCGGGTGCTGCGCGCTTGCAATCAAGTAGGTTAGCCGGTCTGCGTGACAGCCGGGAGTGAATCTCAGGTGGCAGCGAACAGACTGCCATCGAAAATTAATGGCGTGTAAGCCCTAAGACGCCGGCATTCCGCAGTTTTCGCCAGGCTCTTATTGGCCCCTGTAACGCGATCCGGCAATTTTTGAATTCGGGGTCCATTCGAGAACTAAAGGCCGGGTGGGCCAATCTAATTTTGTACCGGTCCTGCTAAAGCCCACCCCGTATTTCGGGCAGGGCGACGAGCACCAAGATCGGGGAGGGTACTGCCATGTCACTCCATTCCTTAATCGCGACAGGAACCAAACTCTGGCTCGACTCGATCGACCCGGAACTGGTTCAAAGAGACCAGGCACTGGGTGCCACCGGTGCCACTTCCAATCCCATCATCATAACCGACACCATCAAGACGGGGCGCTTTGACGACCACATTCGCTGCCTGATTGATGAAGGCATGGACGATACTGCTATAGCGTGGGAAATGACCGACTATCTGGTGCGCCGTGCCCAGGAGACCTTTTTGCCTATTTGGGAACAGACCAAGGGCAACGACGGCTATGTGAGTTTTGAGCTCGATCCCTTGTTGGAGGACCGTGAACTCGGCCCACCCCATGACCAACGCGTCCGGGAGTACATTGAATTGGGAAAGCACTGGGGCAAAGGCCATCCCAATCGCCTGATCAAGGTACCGGCGACCACGGCCGGATTGAATGCGCTGGAGGAACTGGCCGCCGCCGGCGTCAACCTCAATGTCACCCTGATATTCTCCGAGCGGCAATACCGCATGGCGCGAGAGAATGTCTGGCGTGGCGCACAACGGCGCCTGACTTTGGACCACTTCAAGAGCGTCTACAGCATCTTTGTGTCCCGCGTCGACGTGTATACGGAAAAGCATGTTCCGGAGCTCAGTCTGGCGGCTCAAGGGCAGGTCGGAATCGTCAATGTCAAACGCTTGTGGGCGCTGAATCGGGCCTTTTGGCAGGACAAGGCGCTGCCGCTGCAGCAGGAAATCGTGTTTGCCAGCACCGGCACCAAGAAGCCGGACGACCCGCCCGACAAATACGTCGAAGCGCTGGCCGGAAGCGATATACAGACCAATCCGCCCGCCACCAACGATGCCGTAGACAAACTGGGCAAGACCTACACACGCCAGGTCGACCAACTACCTCCGTTAGAAATCCTGGAAGAGATCGATGCCAAGGTGGATATGGAAAAATTGGAAATGGTATTGATGGAGGAAGGCACGGCGAAATTCGCCGACCCCCATAAAGCGCTTTTGAAGCTCATCGCGCTCAAGCACCGGGATCTCGCGGCCTAGGCTATTCTGGCAACGCCTAGTTCGTGGCCGTCCGGGGCGGTGGATTGGACACAGTCCTTGCCCGAATCGGCATCACGGGGCGTAAAGCCTGGCGCGAGGTATTGCGTGACAGGTTACTGGTTCAAGCAGACTACATCGGAGACATAAAGGATGAGGCCTCCCCAGTAACAGGAGGTGAGGCTCGTATCCAACACAATGAGATTCCTAAAAAGCTCTCGAATCGGAGTCATCGCCATGAATACCGACATTACTCCCACGGCTGCCGGACTGTCGCAGCACACCACTGGGTTCGCCCTGAGCGCTGAGGAAAAGTTTATCGCCACAATCTCCTCCATCGGATGCCCCGACTGTGGTGCCGATGGCCACTGGGAGCCCACGCGAACCAAAGACGCCCTTCTGACCCTGAAGTGTGCCACCTGCGGTGCGGCCTTCACCTACTGCCATGGATCGTCAGTGCGCTCCGACGCTGATCGGCTCATTTGCGTTAGTTGCGGAAGCAATGATCTGGAGCCGATAGAAAACGACCTCACTTTACTGCGTTATCGATGCAAGGCCTGTGGGGAAGTTACGCAACGTTAGTTTTGGCGCGGTGAGTTGCAACGAAAAAGGCATCACGGTTTGCCTGGCCGCGGTTCTTTTCAAAACACCGGTTACGGCCAATCGCAATTGACAGGGAGCAGCCGACTTGCAGGAGCGTTGCGACGAAACGACCAATGGCTGCAGAGGGTAAAGCCATGGGTAAGAACATCTCTAAAAAGCTGATCGAGGGGCATCTGGCCGAAGGGCGAATGACGCCGGGTAGCGAGATCGGTCTGAAGATCGATCAAACCCTGACACAGGACGCCACCGGCACCCTGGTCATGCTGGAGTTCGAAGCCCTTGGGATCGCGCGGGTACGAACTGAGCTGTCTGCGCAGTATGTCGACCATAACCTGCTGCAAGAGGACGCAAAAAATTCCGACGACCATCTGTTCTTACGCAGTGCGTGCCGGAAATTCGGAGTCTGGTACAGCCGGCCGGGGAACGGCGTAAGCCATCCGTTGCATATGGAGCGCTTCGGAATTCCGGGCAAAACCTTGCTGGGGTCGGACAGCCATACCTGTGCCGCTGGCTCACTGGGTATGCTGGCAATCGGCGCCGGTGGCCTGGAGGTCGCCATGGCCATGTCGGGAGAACCCTTCTACCTGCAGATGCCGAAGATTTTGGGCGTCAAACTGGTGGGGCGATTGCCGGACTGGGTCAGCGCCAAGGACGTGGTTTTGGAATTGCTGCGTCGGCACGGTGTCGACGGGGGGGATGGGTGGATCGTGGAATATCATGGCCCCGGTCTTGAGTCGCTGACGGCCATGGATCGTCATGTGATCGCCAACATGGGCGCCGAAATAGGCGCAACCACCACGGTCTTTCCGGCAGACGAAGCGGTACGGCGGTTTCTGCAAAGCCAGGGGCGAGAGGATGCCTATCGGGAAATCGTCGCCGACGAAGACGCCACCTATGACGCGTATGAAGAAATCGATTTAGCCACGCTGGAGCCCCTGATCGCACTGCCCAGCAGCCCCGGGAACGTCGTGCCCGTGCGGGAGGTTGCCGGCAGGGAAATCTATCAGGCCTATATTGGCTCATCCGCAAATCCAGGGTTCCGGGACTTTGCCATCGCAGCCGCCATCGTCGACGGCCACCAGGTCCACGACCGGGTCTCCTTCGATGTAAATCCGACGTCCAGGCAGATCCTGGAAAACCTGGTCGAGGCGGGCGTCCTCGGCAAACTGATCCATGCCGGTGCCCGTATACATCAGGCCGGATGCGGCGGATGCATCGGAATGGGACAGGCGCCGGCCACTGGGCGCATCAGCCTGCGTACCGTACCGCGAAATTTCCCGGGACGTTCTGGAACCAAGGAAGACCAGGTTTACTTGTCCAGCCCCGAAACGGCTGCCGCCTCCGCTCTGACTGGCGTGATCACCGACCCAAGGACCCTCGGCATGGCATACCCCCACATCGAGGAGCCTGAAAGCCCGCGCCTCAACCTCGATATCCTGGTTCCTCCTCTTCCAGAAGGAGCGTCGGGGGAACTGGAGAAGGGCCCCAACATAAAACCACTTCCGAATTTGGAACCATTGCCTGACCGAATTGAGGGACCGGTGCTCCTCAAAGTGGGAAACGACATTTCAACAGACGAGATCATGCCCGCAGGGGCCAAGGTGTTGCCGTTCCGCAGCAACATTCCGGCTATCAGCGAATTTGTTTTCAGCCAAATCGACGAGAGCTTTTTCGATAGGGCCATGGCCCATCGACGCCAGACTTTCTTCGTGGTGGGCGGCGACAATTACGGCCAGGGTTCGAGCCGCGAACACGCGGCCCTGGCACCTCGCTATCTGGGGCTGAGGGTGGTCATCGCCAAAAGCTTTGCCCGCATTCACCTACAGAATCTCAGCAACTTCGGCATTCTCCCGCTGCTATTTGTAGATCCCGGAGACTGGGACAAGATCGGTCAGGACGATGTGCTGGCCATCGAGGAGGCGCGCTCAGCCATCAGCCAGAGCAACCGTGTCCAGTTGACCAATCGCAGCAAGGACCAGACGTACGAAACCCTGCACAATCTGACAAAAAGGCAGATCGAAATGGTGCTGGCCGGCAGTCTGATCAATCTGGTAGGAAGTCGGACGATCACGAAGCCGTAACAGCGGAGTCTTTCGCATGAGCATTCAACTCAACCATACGATCGTCTGGTGTAATGACACCCCATCGTCAGCCTCCTTTTTTGGCGAACATTCTTGGGCTGCCGGGGCCCAAGCTTGGAAATCAGCGCGCTGATATTTCCAGGATCAGCATGGAGGTTTGCCACTTTTATTTAGAATCGCCTCTTTATATCAACAGATTATCGGTTGACTCGGGAAGTTCCACTACGCTGATCTCTGGGAAATTCACGATGCTGTTTCACAATCAGCGGCATCGCGGCTAGCACCTCAGGACGTATCACGGCCCCGTATAAACAGGATATCGGCAAGGCCCAGGCCATCTCGATCGGATCATCGAAAACACGTTTCGAGATCCCAAGGTCAAAGGCTGTGGCACCGGCGATATTGAAACAATGCGACACACCGGGTATCTGGGGTAGAGTCCGCGATAGTGGTGTAAATGATGCTTTGCAGGGTGTCAATTAACTCATCACGAAGAGCATGCAATTCTCCCAACCGGGGTAGAGCGAATGCTCGCTCGCCATGGGCATGCAATCTCAAGAGTTCCTCAGCCAGGAAATGCACACAATGATGGATTGTCGTGACTTTTTGAAAGTCCCGATGTGTATGCCAGCCTTTGTTTCCTTCACCCTAGAGCCATTTTCCGAAACGGCAGTGCCGTTCGTCTGGCGATCATACATTGCGACGATACTAGCATTTTAACTACGCAGCTAAACGACTGGCGGGAAACGTGTGAACGATACATTATTTGACCCTAGGAACATTCTCCTCGCGATCAAACCGATCAATGGCATTGAATCTATCCGTCACGTTTAAAGTCAATTCAACTCTATGCTGATATGTGACCGCCATCAGGGATTCTTTTGTCAGGCGGAAAGTCCCAGGAAGTAATTGGCCACGGAGGTTGGAGAATTTATGAACCACTTGCACTATGGAGATTAGGCGTGAGAGTCCAATTCATGTCCAGACAGGAACTGTCCGAGTGGTTAAAAATAATCAGTTAAGTCACCCACAGCCTGGATCCATAAGATATTCCCCGTAATAAACCGAAGATTAAGGGGTAAATCACATGATTGAGGAGGAACGCATCTTTTGGAGGGTCGTAGATCGAGCAGGGTTAAGACAGTGGTTTGTTAGGACCAGTGAGGGGGTTCTTGGACCATATGCATCCTGGCAAGAATCGCGGTCGCAATTGGATCAGCATCTTATTGAGGTGATGCGTCAACAGGTCCAGGGCACCAGATAGGGGAAGCACATAGTCGGCAAATATACCCTTCCGGACGAGCCCGAATTCATGCCCTGTTAGATTCCATTAGAAAGTGCTTTCTATTTCGGCTGTCTGTCCACAAAATGAATTGAAAGTTACGAATTAGCTCGCATCAAGCACGTCTCAAAAGGGAAGGCCTAATCCAGTTTGTGTTCTACTAGCGTTCTGAAGTTTCCTTAACTGATACACCGAGCCTATAGTCACTTTGAAGCCGACAGCATGGCGTTAGCACTTGCATCAACACTGCTTACTGATAAGCCGCACCGCTATGCTGGATTCAAGTACAACGCTTGGACAGGAACTATAGAATGACAGAGGTTACCTATGGGTGCTGCCAGGCCATTCAGACGACAGCTCCATTTGGCCCTAACAGCTTTGCTATTGCTGCAGGCCTGCGCACCCGAGGTCGATACTGAGCGCCACCGAAAGTCAAAAGCACGTTCACCCTCCAGTCATACCCAAGGTTCGCCAGACTGCCGCCAAGTGGGAATAGCCTCCTGGTATGGCCCCGGATTCGATGGAAAGGCAACTGCCAGCGGTGACACCTTCGACCAAGACGAATTGACGGCAGCGCATCGTACCCTCCCGTTGGGAACCGAAGTGGATGTAACCGACCTTAGGAGTGGTAAATCGGTCGAAGTCGAAATCAATGACCGCGGCCCATACGTCGGTAATCGCGCCATCGACTTATCGAGTAAAGCAGCCAAGAAGCTCGGAATAAAAGAAAAAGGGAAGGCTAAAGTTCGGATCGAAGCCGATGATGTACCTGGAAAGAAAGTTGAGGGAACAGTTTCGTGCGCAGATTCTAAAATCAGCGGAAAGAATTCAGCCCAATGAAAAGGTAAATATCTAGCTAGAACGTAGTGGCTCAACCATCAAGGGAGCAAGGAGTTCCTTTTACGCTAAAGAATACGTATCAACCAATAGCTCTGCATGCCCCTAAAAACCTGATACTTTTGATAAAAACCTATTAAAGCCAGAAAAATTCCGATTGCTTCAATTCCAGGTAACGGGTGCTTAGTGTAATCAATGCGTTGTTGCGCTATGCAGATAAAATTCTTATCTAATCTGCGATTCCCTAGAAGAATTTCCGCGGGCAGCAATCATACGAATAGACGCACAATAAAATGAAGTGTTTTATACAGATCTCTATTATAGCAGTTAGGGACTTACCATATCAAATTGGGGTGCTCTATCGCTGACGCAGATATATTGCACCCTGGAAAACATGGCCTGACCATCGGGCGGGCCAATCCAATTAGGTGAAAGGAGAACATTTCATGGCCACAAGAGACGAATATATCGAAAAATTGGAGTTTCAGTTCAAGTCTTGGGCTAAAAGTATTGAAGAGTTAAAGAACAAGGCGGACAAAGCAACTGCAGAAACGAAATCGGAGTGTAGCGAATTGATCGAAACATTACGTTCTCAGCATGCTGCAGCGCAAACCAAGCTACAAGTGCTGAAGCAAAGTGGCGAGGAAGCTTGGGATGAACTCAAGCCAGGGATGGAAAATGCGTGGAATGAACTCAGATCCAGCGTAGAAAAAGCACAATCAAAATTCAATTAGCCATAGGTAGCTCAAGCGGAAGCGTCAGGAAGCGCATGGCTCTTTTGAGATGGAAAGGAGGGTATTTGCCATGTTACAAAGTCGATATTCACGCAGAGATGCTCTAATTAACTTGCTCGCGACAGGCTGTGCAGCATGCCTTTCCCGGCTGGTTTACAGCGATGAAGCTAAGCTTAGTCAAGTCCAAGCAGAATATCAGGGACAACCGAAAGGAAGTCAAGCTTGTGCGAACTGTATGCATTTCAGGCCTCCCAGCAGTTGTAATGTGGTCGATGGCACTATTAGCCCAAACGCATGGTGCAAGCTCTGGGCTCAAAGAAGTAAAGAGTAAACGTTAATTAAAGCATCACGCATGCGCCGTTCACTGGAGGGTTTTTTCGACAAGTGAGGAAGCACGAATAAATGTGATATGTTGTTTGCTGCTGGTACACTACTGTTAATTAACTCACGGCTTGGCTTGGAGCTGACTAGTTTTTTGTCGCGTTTATTGCTCTTCGATAATTTACAGATTTTGTTAACTTGTAATTAGAAATATGAGTATTATTTAACAGTTTGCGGGCCTTATCCATAGAAGGGCATATCATGAATTACGCAACCACTGTCGGTGAAACTAAGAAGGAAATGCATTCAAGAATGACTTTCCGCTTCGCGGTAGGGGACTTGCCATGAGAAACTCAGCTCCGTATATAGCAGCCTTTTTCTTTTCGTTGTCACTTTTGTCAACACAAGGTTGCGCACCAACACAAAAGCAAGAAGGCACTGGTGAATACTTTGACGATACGGTAATTACAACCAAAGTCAAGGCGGCCATATTGCATGAGCCGATGCTGAGTTCGGCTGAAATCAATGTTGAAACTTTTAAAGGCGCAGTCCAACTGAGCGGCTTTGTTAGCTCACGAGAGTCGATAAAAAAGGCGACTGAAGTAGCGTCCAAAGTTACGGGAGTAAAGTCTGTGAAGAACGACATGCGACTTAAGTAACGCCACCAGTTCAGTCCAAGGCACCACGCGTTCCATCTCAGCCAGAAACGGCTGGCGGCGCGTGAGGCGCCTCTTGGACTGAGGGGCCAGGTCAAGAAGGCTGGTCTGCTGGATCATCGAATGGATCGTCAGGAAGGCTTGTTGTGCGGCTATTTTGCTGGGTTAAGGCTCGTACCGGAGCGATTAAATCGGTGTTTCCTTAGTGCAGTCTGGACTGTAAAAGGGCCACTGGAAAATGCTTGAGTGCGTGACCGACCTGCAACCAAACCCCACTTTCCTGGTGGACTGATTTGACGTGAGTTCCACTAAGCACTTCAACGAAGCGCAAGGAACCCAAATAATCCGGCAGCGCTAGGCGCGTGGTTTTCCAAACTTCCATTCCTATTGGCAGTTCAGATGGTTCCTCGGTAAGACTGGCAAACCATCGACTTGCAATGATTATTATAACGCAGTCACCGTGGCGCCGGGCAAACGCACAGAGGTGAGGTGATCTTTCGCCTTCTGGGTCCAATGGAAGATATTCCCCCAACGCAAAAATATCAGGATGACGCCTCCTAAATTCCAATACCTTACGAATTAGGTAAAGTTTGGCTAGGCCGCTTTCCAAATTATCCAGGAAAAATCGCAGTGTCCTTGTTAAATTGCGCCCCTCACATTGTTCCAATTGCTCCATGCGCCTGGCTAGCTGTTCAAAATCAACTAACTGTCGATTATCTGGATCGACAAGGAGAAACCTCCACGACTCCGTGCCCTGATAAATATCCGGCGCTCCCGGTGAAGTCAATTTCAAAAGTGTTTGAGACAAACTATTAAATAGCCCCCATCGCGCGACCTGATTCTGGAATGGTAGGAAAGAATTCAGAAAGGTTTTGCCGGCATCTCGGTCAAGCAACTTGTCTATAAATATCTTGAGTGCGACCTCATATGTTTTGTCAGGATTCAACCAAGAAGATTTTACTTTAGATTCTCTGACAGCCTTCAACATATAAGCTTCAATTCGCTGTTTAAACAGCATTCGCCCTTGATCATCCGTCGGTTCTAGTGGCCATGCGCCCAAAAGAGTCTGATACAGCAAATATTCGTCGTTCCGCGAGGGCAACCATTCGCCTTCGACACGCTGCTTCTTTCGGCGATTTAATCGAGACCACAGTGCGACCTGCTTTTTCCATTGGTTAGCAATCTCGGAAATGACATTGATCCTGGCCCGGACATCTTCGCTCCGTTTGCTGTCATGTGTTGTGGTGTTGATCATTGATCCAGGCCAGCGCCGGAGCCGCTGCTGATTCGCATAATGAAACGCCGCGGGACTGACACCGAAATGTCGTGGATCACCGGCTACTTCGTTCAGAGAAACAAGCCGGTTATATATGTAAAACGTAGTGTCTTCCAAAGATTTGGCCATCACTGGAGCGGTGTACTGTTGGAAGCGCATCGTAAATTGAACGACTTTTCCACGATATTCGGCAGTTTTGCCATCTAGATTTCGGAGTAAGAGGATATCCCGCAGAAAGTCAAACACAGTGTTTTCAACGGAGGCTGAGCAGCGACGCTTTGCCTGCGCAACAGCCCAGTCAATGAATCGCACGTCGTCCTCACCCGCCCCATTCTGAGTGATATAAGTTCGATAGACTGGAAATCGAGCGACTACTTCCACCAATGCGTCACGTAGGCTGTTTTGTGTGTAGTCCCGTGTATGCAGATCCATTTGGGCTATTGAATCTAGCCTTTTTGAGAGCATAGCGAGGTCGCTTGACATCTGGGTTCGGATTACTTGCCGCTTTTGCTGATAAAGCAATTCGTCGAAGGCAACATGTTGGCCGATGAAATGGGCGTAAGTTCGTGTCAAATCACGCTCAGATGGTCCATAGACAAACAAGCCGTTGACATGGTTGGAAAACTCATACCCGGTGGTACCGTCTACCGGCCAGTCTTCTTGCAGGTGCTCGTAGCCCGCTAATATCTTCTCCGCGACAACATAGACACACTTTTCACCCTGATCCAGCGTCCGTGAGTTAGCGCAAAAGCGCCGGGCTTCTTGCTGTAAGTGCTTCAGATAACTCGCAGGATCGTGTAACCCATCGGGATGATCAATGCGCAGGCCGTTGACGCTACCATCAGCGATCAAGGCTAGAACAAGTCGATGCGTGCCTTCGAAAACGGTCGGGTTCTCCTGGCGGAGTCCAACCAGCTCGTTGATATCGAAAAAACGTCGGTAGTTGATTTCATCCGAGGCTACACGCCAATAGGCAAGACGGAAAGACTGTCGCTCCAACAAGTCATGCAGTTCCTTGAAAGACTCCGGTTCACCCTGTCGGCCGTTTATTTCCTCCAACTGACATTTCATGTAAGCCTGAATTGTTGGTGACCGATCGTATAGGCCCGCCAACCGTTGCTTACATCCCGCCGCTACCCGACTGCGTTCCATTGGACAGTTACGCAAGTTTCTGAGTTGCTCGAAATCGGCAATCAGGGCATGCCACTCGGTCATGGTATGGTTTTCGTCCGCAGTCAAACTCGCGAGACTCTCAAGGTCCCGCGCCAAGAGTTCAGGGTAGGTTTCTGGATCAATGGGGCACTGTTGCTCCCAATAACGAACGGCGAACTCTCCCCGGTCGCCGTCAAACGTCAGATGTAATTCGCCTTGTTCTAACAATCTCCCATAGTGATCACCCAATACCGGTAGGTGTACCTTGCTTCGCAGTGTTTCGCGCGCGGGGTGCCAATCAATATCGAAATATTCGCTATACAGTGATGCCCTGCCGTTTTCTAGCACATCCTGCCACCAAGCATTTTGGTTTTGAGCGATACCCATATGATTTGGCACGATATCAAGGATCAACCCCATACCATGGGCATGCAGCATATCGACAAAGCGTTCGAAGTCTTCTCGCCCGCCTACTTCAGGATTAAATGCATTATGGTCGACAATATCGTAGCCATGGACACTACCTCTACGTGCTTTTAGGCAGGGTGAGGCATATACATGGCTTATTCCCAGTGCATGCAAGTAAGGTACTACGCGTACTGCATGAGCGAAAGTGAACTCGTGGTTAAACTGAAGTCGATACGTAGCGCGTGGAAAGGGTTCATCATTCATGAAGGCGCCTGCTCAGCCAGGAACCATACTACTGACCACGCCGGAAAGTTGAAAGGCGATTGGGCAAGGTCTAAATTGGAAGGAAACATGTATAGAAAACGCCCTTCTGGCAAATTGGAAGTGGCCACAATATCGTTCCCAAGATTAGTGAGCATGCTCAGCACGGAACCATCACCGAGTTTCCAGCTCATGTGGAGCCCCGAAACTCCCCAGCGGGCGAAAGTGGCCATGTCCCCACACACACCTCTGAGCCGGGGCACAATTTCACGAGACCGCAGGGCCAATAGTTCGGTGTACCAGTTCCGCCAACGACCAGCCTCTGGCGCTAAAGCCAGTTCCCAATTCAGACAGCACGATTCAAAGCTATCAGAAGGATCGGGAATAGCTATGCCGGAGGAAGCATCCGCTGATTCCGAAAACAGACCAAACTCCTGACGTCGCCCCGCACATACCCGCTCCATTAGGTCGGGCTCGAAATCGCAGAAATATACGAAGGGGTCTCGGCTACCCCATTCCTCTCCCATGAAGATCAACGGTGGCGATGGCGCGACCAGCAAAATGGCCGCTGCAGCACGAATCGCGTCAGGCTCTGCAAGCGCTGTGATACGCTCACCTAATGCCCGATTGCCGATCTGATCATGGTTTTGCAAAAAGTTCACAAACGCCGTTGGGGGTAATTGGCGGCTGGGTTCGCCGCGCAGCACGCCGTTCCGATAGGTAGATGCCTGGCCCTGATAGGCAAAGCCTTCGGTCAGGCATCGCCCCACCAAACCAACCGGGTCATCGGTGTAGTCGCAGTAGTAGCCGTTAGTCTCACCGGTAAGCAAAACATGAAAAGCATGGTGGAAGTCGTCATTCCACTGCGCGGCGAATCGCACGACACGACCTTTTGAGTCGCGAGCAAGATAGCGTGCACTATTGGCATCATTTTCCAACACAAGGTGGATTTGGCGTTCAAAGCCAGCAGTCTGCTGGATGGTATCTGCGAGTTCTTCTAGAAAGCTAGGCATAGAGTTATCAAGAATTGCGTGGACGGCATCTAGGCGTAATCCATCCACGTGATACTCCTCAATCCAATAAAGTGCGTTATGGATAAAGAATTGCCGGACCCAATGGCTGCCTGCTCCGTCGAAATTTATGCCATCGCCCCAAGGCGTCTTATGGCGGTCCGTGAAAAACGAAGGCGCGTAAGTATGGAGATAGTTTCCTTCCGGTCCGAAGTGATTGTAGACAACGTCGATGAACACCATCAGCTGGAGTTCATGGGCAGCTTGAATCAACCGTTTGAGGTCATCGTGAGTACCATAGCGGGCCTCAACTGCAAACGGGAGGACACCATCATATCCCCAGTTCCAACGACCTGGAAATTGGGCAACCGGCATGAGTTGCACGGCAGTGACGCCCAGTTCTGCGAGATATTTCAACTTGGCACTTGCAGCCTCAAAGCTTCCTTCAGGAGTGAAACACCCGATGTGCAATTCGTAGATGACGGAGTCCTCCCATGGGCGCCCGTACCAGTCAACATCTGACCAGAAGAATGATTTAGGGTCGACGATCTGGCTGCAACCATGTACTTCATCACTTTGAAATCGCGAAGCGGGGTCGGGCACAAAAATTTCACCGTTAATTCGGTATGAATACGTATCCCCGGGTGCCGCTTGGTCCGTAGTTGCCTCAAACCATCCATCCTCAAGCGCAGTCATCGCAAGAATCTGCCTTTCGCCACAGACGTTCAGAGAGACGTCCACGGAATTGGCTTTCGGGGCCAACAGCCGAAATCGCACTTTCTTATCCGCTTGTACGTCTGCACCGAACGGCATCGAGTGCCAGCTGATTGGATTCATGTCAGCTAACGCCGCTATTACCGTTGGACAAATTGATGCGATCCTGGCCGGCGTTCAGAAGGGCTAGCATTAAAGTCAGATGTTCTCGGAGTTGGCGTGTAATCAAGAAGTTTTCCTGAACAAAGGCCTTGGCTTTTGCGCCAAGCTCGCGGAGCTTGTCTTCTCGCGCTAACAGATAACGGATTCGCAGGGCCGCGCCTTCAGGCGTTTTTACGAGAAAGCCGGTATGGTGATTTACAATCTGCAGGCGTATACCCCCTACATCACCGCCAATCACGGGCTTTCCTTTCCACATAGCTTCTGTCACCGTCAGCCCAAAACCTTCCTTGAGTGATTTTTGCATAACAACGTCAGCAGCCCGCTGTAGCGCATTGATGGTAAGGTGTGCGTCCGGGGGCAACAAAAGTACATGCATGTCTGGGTCACCCGCGGTCTCGGCTTGAACTTCCCGAAGTACTGCCTCCCCTTCTGGGTCGTCGTCGGCACTACCTCCAGCCAGCACCAGTTGCAAGCTATGGTTAGATTGCTTCGCCATGCGATAAGCGCGTATTACACCGATTGGATCCTTGAAGCGATCAAACCGAGAAACTTGTAAAAGAATGGGCCGCACGCGATCAAGCTTGAATTCTTCATAGACCTTTTCAACTTCGTCTTTTGGCAATTCGATGTTTTTGTCCGCCAACGGGTCAATGCTTGGCGGAATCAAGTACTGCGGATGCGGCAGTGTCTGCGCGAATGCAGCTAGAGAAAATATGCTAGCGTCATAGATTGAAAGTAAGCGCGTGGCGATCCCATGTTGACGCAATCCGGAATCGGATCGCGCTTGGAGGAACTAAGCGGGAGTGGTTTCAAGCTGCCAGCGATGCGGCAGAAGTTCATGAATCCGATGGGCGGGTTGCGTCGGAAGTCGCGTGAGCACGTCTTTCAAATAGACGTAGGGGTCGTGACCATTGAGTTTCGCCGACTGGATCAGGCTCATGATGGCAGCCGCGCGCTGACCGGCACGCAGACTTCCGGCGAATAGCCAATTGCGG
>NZ_JYNS01000017.1 GCF_000934725.1 Methyloterricola oryzae | reverse complement strand
GCGTGCTGCTGGCCTTGGGCAGGTTGACGGTGATGCCCTGCACCGTCGCCGTGGTCATGATGATGAAGATCAGCAGCAGCACATACGCCACGTCCAGCATGGGCGTGATGTTGATGTCGTCGTAGACCTTGCCTTCCTCGCCGACTTTCATGGCTCAGCCCTCGCGCTGCAGGTCTGCGGCGCGCTCGGAGACCATGGCCAGGAACTCGTCGGTGAACACGTGCATGTCCGCCGTCAGATCCTTGATCTGGGTAAGCAGGTAGTTGTAGCCGAACAGGGCGGGGATGGCGACCGCGAGGCCCGCGACGGTGGCGAGCAGGGCGCCGGAGATGCCGGGCGCGATGGAGTTGATGTTGACGTCGCCGGTGGCGGCGATCACGGCGAAGGTGATCATTACCCCCAGCACCGTGCCGAGCAGGCCCAGGAATGGCCCGCCGGAAATGGCGATGGTCAGCAGCACCATGCTGCGGTTGAGTTTCTGCCCTTCCCGCACCACCGCTGCATCCAGGCGCGCGCGGATGACGTTCAGGGCCTCGGGGGTCAGGACCGTATCACTGCCCGACCTGGAGAAGCGCTTCTTTAGTTCCTGTACGCCGGCATGGTAGACGTGGTAGATGGGCGAGGACTGGAAATGGTCGTGCTTGCCCACCAAGGCGGTGAGGAAGTCGGAATCGGCGAACTCCTGTTCTTCCTCGCTTTCGTCCTGATCCAGTGCGCCGGGATCCGAGGCATCGACGTTTCGGTATTGTTGCAAGAAAGCTTGGTTGTCCTTGCGCGCCCGGGAGATGGCGAGTCCTTTGGTCACCATCACCAGGGAGCTGATGACGAACATCACGCCACACAGTGCGATCACCACCCAGCCGTCCACGGTGAGGCTCTGCAGGATGATGACGAAATAGTTGGTGCCGCCGCCGCTGTCCTTGCCCTCGTCCTGGCCGAAGTTAAGCACCGTGAAATCCGGGCTCTGGCTGCGGTATTGCAGCTTGATCCAGTCGGCGCTGCGCGCCGTCCTGGCCACCTGGATCTCGTCCAGCAGACCCACCAGGCCCTCGCCGAATCTCAATGTGGGCGTGAACGCCGCCACACTCAGCGGAGCAGAGCCCACCTGCGCCCCATCCAGGTACAGATGCAAACCCGCTTTATCGACGGTAAGCGCCACATGTTGCCAGCGCCCCAAGGTCAGGTTCGCCGCGGGCGTCTGGTCCTGACTGGCCGATCCCTGGTAGCGGGCCGTCAGGGCGGTGCCCTGCAGTTCCAGGCTCAAGCCGTACCCGCCCTCCGAGGCGGCCACCAGGCTCGCGGCCCCCTGGGGCTGGTCGATGCGCACCCAGGCCGAGAAGGTCCAGCCAGGCTCCGGCGCGATGGCCAATTGCGGCGCGGGGTTGACGCTGACGCCGCCGGCCCCCGTGAACCGGGCGGCAGCGCCGATCCAGCCGGCGGGCTCTGGCTGGGCCTTGGAGTCGGCCGCATGGCTGGCATAGGCGGTGGCGTCCTTGGGGAGCGCCTCGCCTTCGCCGAAATGAAACACCAAGCCCTGCGCCGTGTCGTACAGCCCCTTGCTGTCGGACGCATCGGGCGCATTCCCATTGCCGTAATACATCCAGAAGGAATCGCTGCTCACCCCGCCGCGCACCTGGGGCAACTTGACCCAGGCAAGTCCCAACTCGTTGACTGCGTCAATTTTCTCCACCTCATACTTGAGCGGGGTTTTGTCATCGGCCATAAAACGCAGATCTCGGCCGTTTTCGCTCAATTCGCCAAAGAATCCGAAATTGCCCGTATGCAAACGAATGAGCACGGGAAACTCGCCGAGGGTCTCCTGAATGTCAGCACCTGTGACCCCTGCATCCACCGTCACCTGGCGCCGCGAATTCCAGTCGTCGTTCCACCAGGCATAAGCCAGTACCGGCACCAAGAGCATGGCCAGGGCCAAAGGCAGTTTTCCTCGCATCGTCTTCGTCATCGCTGTGTCGTCGTCTGATCTCAAAAATCGGTTAGCGCCAAGCGGTCAGGGGGCATCAGCCACCACATCCGGGTTTTCCCTCACGCACCTCGGTTACGGAGCATTGCCCATACCCAACCACGTCCGCACTGAGGATGCTGGCCCCCGCCTTTGCCGCACGCGCCTCGTCTTTGGCCTCATTGCTGTCCTGGGTGGCATTCTGTGTGGCCGACTTGGCTGCGCTGGCTGCGGCGCTGTCTGCGCCAGCGGGAACCACGGGCACCGAGACGGCGGTGGGCACGCCCACGGTGCCGCCGCTCGCCTGGATATTGGAGGCGCCGATGACCGCGGTCGCCGCGATGACTACCTGGCCACCGCTGATGCCAGCCTCGCCGGCATTCACGACGCCGGTCGGCGCCGCCAAATAGACATTGCCCTGGCGTTGCGTTTTGTCCGCCGGGTTGATGGCCTGAATACCGCTACCGGAGATAATGGGCGGGAAAATAGTGACGATATTGCCCTTCTCGTCGATTCCGGTGGTCACGGGCGGCGCTGAAATCGCCGACTTTGCTCCCTTGCCTGCATCGATGCTGCCGGCGGAGGACCATACCGCGATGTCGCCACCACCCATGGTGAAAACACGCGACTGATTGACGTTGAAGTCACCTTGAGAAAGGGCGTTGAGGTTGCCCTGCTGCTGCACCACGATGCCAAGCTGATCGGCCGCCTTCTGGATGCCGCCCACCTTTCCGGCCAGTCCAACGTCCACCTGCCCGCCGGGCGCAGCAATATTGATGTCGCCCCCCACCAGGCTTTTGATCTGGCTGAATACCAGGGCAAGATCACCCTTGTACTTGTCGCCCGGGAAAAGGGTTTCGATGGCGTCAAAGCCCACTTGATACAGGGCTTCGCGTTTGGACTCGGGCGCCGCAGCGGCGGCAGCGGCAGATTTCTTGATTTCCGAGAACAGCACGCCCTCGACAACCCCTAGCTTGGCTTGATCCGGGAGCGCTTCCACATAAGCCAGCTTCTGCTCCGGAGAAAGCGTCGAGGAGATGTCATTACCCTCGCCGTCAAACACAGTCAGACTTTTCAAGTACGTACTGTCCAGGGCCAGGTACTTTTTGATGAAGCCGGTGTAGTCGATCTCGTCCGAGACGCCGGCAAGCACGTCAATAGCTGCGCCCGTGCCTGAAAGGGCCCGGTTGAAGAGGTTGCCTACGGTCAAGACACCGGAAGAGCTGCCAAGGTTGATATCCCTGCCCGCCAGTACCTGCAGCCGTCCCGAACCGCCCACCTGCAAGCGCTGATCGGCGGGAACGACGCCACCATTGGCATCCAGGCGCGCATCAAAGAGAATGTCGCGCCCCGCCTGCAGCCGGGTGATGTCTTCAGCCTTGAGATTCTGGGCGGAGACGCTGAGGTTCTTGATATCCCGGCCTGCCTTCACGTCGGCGGACTTGGGCAAGAACAGCTTCATCTGCACGCCAGTAGGAAATGCCACGTCGCCATTCTGGGCGATCAGCCTCACCGGAGACGGGTCACCCTGGTGCACCGGAACGACCGCATGTATCACGCTGGCGCTCGGACTCTCGGCGTCCAGCCGCTCGCGCGTCCGGATGATATTGCGTGGCAGGTCGCCCAAGAGCCCGGCGTCCGGCAATTGCGGATTGGCCAGCAGCGACGGGTCGGCATCGGACATGTTAAGTTTGATGATCCCGTCCTGTGCCAGGCCTGTCCCGATGCTGTTTCCTGCCAATATCTCCAGTTGTCCGCTCGCCGACGGGTAGAGATTCAGGGAGTTGTCGATTCTGACGTTACCGGCGAGGGCCGCTGCCTTGAGGGTTCCCGGATAAACTGAAAGCTCGAAACCGTTGCCGTCGGTAGGCGCATACCCCTTGAGCGTGCGAAGCGCCTCCACGTTGTTCTGCAGGATGATGTCACCGCCGGTGGAACCAAGTTCAAGCCCGCTTGCGGGACCGTATGTGAAGAAATATGAGTTCTTTTGTGTCGCGCGGTCCGGGACTTGTTTTTGCGGAAGCAGGGTTGGATTGAATGCACCGCCAAGCACCAGATCCTTGCGTGCCTGCAGCGAGACCTGGGCGTCGCCCAGAGCCACAGCAGGACCAAGCCCCGTTGAATCGGCGGCGATGCTGTCCCCGGCTCGCAGTGTGCCGGTCCCCTTTCCGGCATAGAATTCGCCACCCAGAATACTGCCGCGCGCCTCGACGCGAATGTCGCCCCCACCTGAGACTTGCGTGCCGTTCTCGATCCATCGGGTATCGAAAGCCCCGTCAGGCGCGCGCAGATCCGGCTTCCCGCCGTTCTGAGGCGTCGTCAGATTTCCAAACGGCTTGCCGCTGGTGGGCACCATGACCGACAGGTTCTCGACATTGCCACCGGCGTTGACCGTCACCTCGCCGCCACCGAGCGCGCCGACGTTCTGATTGAAAAAGCGCCTACCCTTTATGTTCGTCGCCAGGGGATTGCCGTTGGCATCGAGGCCCCGCACTGTTTCGTCGGCCGTGCTGCCGCTGATATTGATGCCCCAGGCCGTGGGCCGACGGGACGCATCCGCAGAGTCATTGCTCCAGGTACCGCTGCGAACCAGCCAGTCGCTCGATAGTTGGCCTGTCTGCGCGCCGACGATATTGCCACCGGCAGTCAAGCCGATGTCGCCGCCCTGGGTGGGATACTCCGCCAGGAAACCAAAGCCGACGTTGAATTCATTGAAATACCCCCAGCGCAGCAAGGAGGACATGGCAGCCGGGTCGAGTCCGCTGAGATATTGGGAAAGATCCTGATCCGCGCCGGGCGCAGGAATTCCCGGTATCTTCCCGGTCAATAGATCTCCGAAGGTGTAGTCCGCCGGCTTGCCCATGGTGTAAACGGCGCCAGCAACCTTTGAAGTAGGATCCATTTCCAGCCGAATGTCGCGCCCGGCATTGACATCGATATGCCCCGTGCCGGTCCGTACAACAACCTGAGATGAGTCTCCGCCAGCCGCCGGATAGACAGCGGCCACTTTCACGTCACGCCCGGCATCCAGACTGAAGCTCCAGGACAGGCCCTGCTGCAAGACATCCTGGAACACCACGCCCCGCAGTGTCCCATGCACCGGGTCCGGCAGTGCCGCAGTGGCGAATCCGTCGGAAATAGGGGCGCTGACGTTGATGTCCCCCGCTGCTTCTAGGCGCAGAAATCCGGGAACGCCCTCATAACGCCACAACAGGTCGCCGCTGGCAGGATTTCGCGCCATGAAGTCCCAAGAACTGCTGACGCTCAGATCGCCCGCGCTGCGTATGTCGAGACCCGGGGCCAACACGATGTTCGTGCCTGAGGCATTCGCCGGCGCCGCCGCGCTCGCCATGTAAGCAGCAGTGTCCGACTGCCAGCCTGCGATAGCCGGGGAATCTACGGTGCTTTGGTTGTCATAGACCCGCACCGCTTCCAAAGCTACGTCCGCGTCGCCCCGGATTCGGGCATTGATTTCGGTGGCGGCAAGACGCCCGCTACCATCATTGCGCCCCGTGCGAAGGTGCACCTCCCCCGGCTCCCCCGCGATTCCGGGCGAAACATCAATGGATGCCGAGTGCGACAGGTCGAGCAAACCGGAGTCAGCCGTGCCAAGGCCCGTACGTACCGTATTCAGCAGCACGCGGCCACCGTTCGCGCCGGCACTGTCTGCGTGAGCGTCGATGCTGGCACCATCCCCGAGCGTCAAGCCCGCGCCGCCATGCGCTTCCACCGTTCCGGCCTGGCTCCCGGAAGCATCGATTTTTCCGATCAGATCAATCAAACCGGCATCAGCCGACAAGACTACGTGATGAGCTCGGACCACCTCACCCGCAGGTAACACAAGATCACCGCTGCGCTGGCGCACCGCCAAGGATTCACTGAATCCGCTCGCGGCGAGCTTGCGGTTGAGGCTTGCAAAGCTCTCATTGCCGAGGCTGGCCGTATCAATAGCGACACGACCCTGGCGGAAGCCCTCGGGCGCACTGGCGGATATTGAAGCGTCGATTCGGAAGGACCCCGAAGGTGCCCGGACGTCCATCAGTCCGGCATCACTGCCTGCACCTGATCCACCTGACGCACCCGCCAGGTTAATGACGGCCCCTGAAGCCAACTCCACGGTCCCAGAGGTCGACTCCAACAAGAGAGTCCCGCCAGGTGAATATCGCGTCTGGTCGCCGAAACTGCGTAACTGGCCCGACAGATCGACTTGAGCGCCATCCGCCATAGAAAGATCGCCCTCAGCTGCCTTCATGGCCAAAGCGCCTGAGGGCAAATCGAAACGCGCGGCGTTGCTGATACTGTCCGCGTTCAAGGTCCAGCTGACGCCCAATCCGGTGGTATCCGCCAACTTCGCCGGAGGCGTCAACGCCGACATGGAAAGGGCATGCCCGCTGGCATCCAGCACTGAGCTTGCCCCGTCGCCACCGCTCACGTGACCGGCACTTACATTCAAGTCCGCGCTGACGTTGAGACGGCCTGAGCTTTTGGCGTCGCCGAGGAGCGCCTCACTGGCAGTGATGGAAACTGTATTGAAACCTCCAATGCCAAAGTCTCCATCACCCAGCCGAACCAGCCGCGAATTGATTGCCAGACTGCCAATACCGGCAGCGGTAGCAGTGGCGGTTGGCGCCGAGACGGGCGAGTGGTTGCTCAAGCCGATAACGTCTGCCGCTAAGGTCGAATCGCCGCCGGCAACACCCTGAATGCCGTTCGCATCGATGAACAGATTCTTGGCGGTGATTCCATTGCCGCCGTAGAAACTGACAGCGCCCGCACTGGTCAATTTCAGCTCGTCAAGGTCGAAGTCCAGATTCGGCAACACCAAGCCCGGCGTCCCCGCAGGAGCCTCTCCAATCCCAATCGCACGGGCCTTGAGGGCAAGGGAACCGCCCGACATGGCGATCTCTCCCGCAAATCGCGTGTCTTGAGTGGAATCCAGCAACAGAGCGGCGTCAGATTTGAGCGTCGCGCCCGACTCCACCAATAGAACGCCTGTCTGGCCGCCCACGTTGCCTTCGCGCGTCACATTTACCTGGCCCAGGCTCGAGACGCGTACCAAGGCGCCATCCCCGGACGCAGCCGCGCCACCCGCCGCCTGATTGGAGACAGTCAGATCGCGTGCCGTGGCCGTGTCGTCACCGGTGCTCTCCACCTTGGATCCTGAGCGCAAGGACACCTGATCTTTGGCTGCGATCAGGATCTCGCGGCCGCTCAAGCCAGCTCCGGCACCCAGTTCGACACTGTTTGAAACGACGGTCAGGCGCTCACTGTTCGCTTGTTCGCTGCGCAATCCACCCAGCAGCAGGCTCTCCACATTCAACCGATTCAGGTCTTCCGCGACCAGGCCGACGGTGCCAGGCGCCGTGCCGGTCAAGTCCTCGCGCCTTGCGACGATAGCCAAGCGGTTGGCACTGATGTCCAGATTACCGCCCAATCCCCCTTTTCCAGCGCTCGCAACCAGGTCGCCAGCCAAGCTCATCTCCGTGTCAGCCGATATGGACAGACTCCCGGCATCACGGGGAAGTCGAGGTGCGTTTGTGCCTGCCTTTTCAGCCTTGCCGGCAAAAAACGTGTTGGCTGAGTAATCCTGGAACTGCGAACGCGTGCGGGCGACCGCGCCAGGCTCGACGGCAAATCCTTGCCAGCGGGGACTCTGAATCCTGGTTTCCGCGACGCCAAAACGGCCCGCGACGACGGTGGCACCATCCATCTGGCGATAGCTTTGCGCTGGGTCCATATCCAAAGTGCCCTCCACGGGCCGGATCAGATAAGCCCCGGGCAGCAGCGCATAATGAGCCGGCAGCAGTGTATAGCGGCCCGGCGCCAGTCCCGAGCCTCCAGAAAGCTGCACACTGTCGCCGGCATGCAGAGCGGAGGCCGGGTATTCGGCGGGATCATAGGGTGTCGAAATTCCCGTGATCCCCGGTATGACCGCGTACTTTTGGGTAAAGCCGGAGTCTGTCGGGTCGAGGACATCACGAGTCCCGCCCGGACCGGTGATGAACTCGTAGGCGGAGAGGTCGCCGCCTCCGGACAGGTCTACCCGGGCCGACGTCTTGAGATCGACTGCCGGTGCACTCAGAGCGATGCGCTTTTCCGGCGGCGCTTCAATGACGCGGTTGTTGACCCCGATGCCATCAAGGGGATAGAGCCAATTGAGCGCGCCCGAGCCCCTTCCGAACGGGACTGTCGCGCCTTGACCGGAAACCGAGGTCAGGCTGTCAGCTGACAGTTCAAGATGCTTGGTCGCGGCCAGTGATATCTGCCCGAATGGGGCCAGGAGGCTGCCTCCCTGCTTGATCTCGGCGGCGCTCAGCTTCAGGCTGCCACCGGCAGACAACACCGCCCCTTTGGACTCGCCATTAGCCTCTACCGTGAGCACGCTGTCGGCGCCGCTCAGGGCGAAGCTGAAATCGGTCAAGGTGGTGGGATAGACTTGGGCAGCCCGCAGATTCAAATTGCCCGCCGTCTTGAATTCGCCCAGAAAATCCTTGGTGTCAGCGGTTACCCGTGCGCCGATGCCACGAATCGCACCGCTGCTTTCCAATGCGGCCTGACCTATTCCGTCGAGGCTCAAGCCACCGACGAGATCGACTCCTTGCCCGGTTACCTGCAAACGTCCGTTACCCGCAATGGCTTCCGGCGCAAGAGAACTGGTGAATGTCCCGGAAGAACTGCGGGTATCCAAGCGGCTCTGGGTCGAGCCCAAGGCAACGTGCGGCGCGGAAAGACTCACCTGACCGGCGCCAGCGACATTGCCATCGGCCCCTAACGCACTGATGACCGGTGTGTCGAGCACGATTTCTCGACCGGCCTCCAGGGCCACGTCGCCGCGGAACTGGATTTGTCCTACATACTCCCGCCCCCTCAGTGCGTCCGTCTTAAGCTCTACGCTGCCAAATCCACCGGCGTTGAGGGATTCTGCCGAAACAAAGGCGAGTCCGCTGAAGTCACCTGAAGCAAGGTCGCCGCCCAAAACAAGACCGGATGGAGCAGAGGGACCCGATGCAGCGGAAACCACAATCGCTCGTGGCGCCTTAGGATTACGGTCGTCCGGGAACAGCCCTCCGGGTACCTGATCGGCGGGTTTGGCGCGCCGGGGTGCGTTCAATTCCACCAACAGCCTGCCGCCTTCGGCTCCGGAACCACCTCCGACCGCGCGGAAACTGCCGTCGACGATAATGCCCTCGCCCGCCCTCAGACTGATGGTTCCGCCACCGGACGGCACTGAACGTGTTTCAATCGGCGTGGATCCGGACTGTGGCGTCGTCGCCGCAAACTGCAGATCCGCCGACGTACCGGACGCATCGACAATGGACCCGTCCTGGGCGACGATGTAGCCCCGTGCGGCATCCAGCGCAATCGTGCCACCATCATGCACCGACCCGGTAACCAGCCCGGTTCCGTTGGCCTCCCGTTGAAATACGCCCCTCGCTGACAGGCGAGCGTTACTCCCCAGCCAGATGCCTTGGGAGGCAAAGAAGCCGGAGTCACCCGCCCCGGGGGGCTTCACACTGATACCGATCGAACCTGCTGGTGCGCTGATTGCGCCTTCCACGAGGACCGAAGTATCGGAGTTCAAGGTGATCGACGCGCCGCGATCGGCGATGATGCTGGCGCCGTCAGCGACCCTCAGTTCCTGCTTGCGATCTTGCGCGGTGGCTTGCGTGAGTGACAGGGTCAGATTGGCCGGATTGCGCAGGTCATCTGCAATGGTCGTGACGGTGCTCACCTCGCTCAAGCTCTCGCCTGAAGGTTTCAATGCAGCGTCGTTCCGCAGAATGAGGTTCTTTTGCTGAACACGCACGGCCTCACCGGCGCCCACAATCAGGCTTTTCTGGTTTGATTCCAGATGAAAGTCCGCAAATCCGCCGTTTTGAAAGAAGTCCGAACCCAAAACCAGCGCAGCCGGATCGTCCGAACTGCCAATTGCGACCTGGCTGGTGTTCAGCGTCAAGGCACCGCCATCGCTCAGCGCCCAGCCTGACAACTCTCCGCCCAACTGCACCGAGGATGCTGGTTTGCCGACAAGGGAGGTCTTTGCGGTGAGGCCAATGGATCCTCCCTTGCCCGCCGTCACTTTGGAGTCCGCCTGCATCCAGGCCCCACCGCCCACATCGATCCGGCTGCCAGGCTCGAGCAACAAGTCGCCCTGCTCCGACGTCAGGCTCACGTGTCCGCCATCGATTGCGACCGGCGTGAGGCGGTTGCCGGTCGGATTGGCAGATGGCGTGTCGTTAACCCACTCCCCTCTTGCCGAAATCCTGCCGGAAGCTGCCACCGTGATGGCGCTTGGCAAGGACACGGTTTGGCCATCCACCGCGCTGGTGATCGGCTTGATCGTGATATCGCCCGCAGGCACGTCGATGGTGCCCTCCACGCGCGCCCCGCTGCTTTGAAGCTCCAGTTTGCCGCGGCGGGGCAAGCTGATACGCTCACCGTCAGGAACACTGACCGTACCATTGGTCTTTATCTGCACCTGGCTTACGCCGGAGCCACGCAGCACGTCGGGATCAACGCTGAGGGCAAGCGGCGCGGGGCCGCCTTCCTGCTGAGGAAAGGGGTCAACTGCCTTCAATTCGGTGATGGCGTGCTTCGCAAACACCACGTCTTGCCGCCCCAACTGATTGTTCTTGTTTAGATCGACTAATAGTTGGCTGCCTGTCGCCTGTTGCTCCGGTAGGCGCTGATTCTCGCCAATGATGGTTTCGCCCTTCATCAGGCCGTCCAACATGGCGTTATAGGCCGACAGATTCAGTGAGCCGCCTGCCTTACCCTCCACGTAACCGGCTTCGAACCGGCTCAGCCCGGGTCCCGCCATGGGCCACAGTTCCCGGATGCCCCATTTGCTATGAAGCTTGACGACTTCACCCAGGATGCCGTCGTAGTGACGATCCGGGTCCGCGTGGGCCAGGTCGAATATGAGATTTCCTGAGACCAGTTGGGTCGTTTCCAGATTCCCGCCCTGATACGCAACGCTGCCGCCGGAAAAGTCCTGCACGCTGCCTGGCCTGGTAACAACGTCGCCGCTGGAATTCAGATCGATGCTGCCACCCACCGTGCTGCGCTCATCGATATTGCGGGCAATTCGATCCAAGGCGCCGGACATGTCGGCGATGGGGATGCGGCCATCCGTGCCAATTTCGCGCAGATCGACCGTTACAGTCTTTCCATGAAGCACGCCGTCCCGTTGCAAGGGTGCGTCACGCAATTCATTGCTGCGAAGTTCGAGTTTGACGGTGTTGCGGGACATGGGAAGGGAGACGTTCTTCACCCCAGAAACGTCGATGCGGCTTCCGGCGTCCAGGTAAATGCGCGCATCACCCTTGGCGTTCGGAGCGGCGGGATTGTCCAACGCCTGCAGCCTCACTTGGCCAGACTTGGCCCGGATGGCCGATCCGGAATCGGCGATGATCCGTTGACCGGCAATTTCGATACGCGATTTGGACTGGGCCTGCGCATCAACCGCTGTCTCGGACTTATTGGCGTCCAGTTCCACGCTCGTTACGCTACCCTTGGCCAAAGTAACGGACGCATTGGTTCCGAGAGTGTCTCCTGCGTCCTGCGCCCGCTTTGTCGCACCAGGACGCAATGCACCGGAGGTCGCGATGGGATCCTGGATTCCCTCCCGCGCGAGGAGCCGAACAGAACCGTTCAGCCGTACCGATGTGCTAGCCGAAACCAGCCCCTGCTGATTGACAGCGAAGCCAATGAGGCTGGCATTGCCACGTTCCGCAAGAATCTTGCCGACGTTGTTGACGTCGCCGCCCGTCCCCACTTCCACGAGCATCCCACGTACGCCCGATTCGGCGTTGGCTTGCTGCAGATAGACCTTGTCCTGGGAGGCGGCCAGAATGACTTGCCCATCCTTGGCTTCGATATCCCCCTGGTTGGTGATGGAGGGGGCAGCTAGAATGATGCGTCCCCCGGCCGCGTTGGTCTTCAGACTCGCGCCCTTATCCACGAAGATCTGTATTTTGACCTTGCCGCCGCGCTCGTCTAAAACCGGATTACCGGCGGCATCCTTTAGGTACAGCGACTTGACCGGATTTCCTGCGGCGTCCGTCGCCTGCAGAGCGGGCGCACGTGCCTGATCGAACGCCTGTACCAGGCCGAGTTGAAAAGTTCTTTCGCTGATGTTGAGGGTAGAGGCCACCAGGGCATTCACATTGATGCTGGCGTCCTTCCCGAATACGAAACCGTTCTGGTTGACCAGATAGACCTGTCCATTGGCCGTGAGGGAGCCGTAGATTCGGCTGGGGTCCCCCTGATGAATATTGTTCAACGCCACCGACGTGGCGGAAGGTTGATCGAAGTGAACCGAGCTGTCCGCCCCGATATTGAAGCTCTTCCAGTTCAGTGTGGCCTTGTCCGACAACTGCTTGATGGTCATGTTGTTGCCGCTGACCACGGGAGCCAACACGTTGCCGGCGCCCGGTGCAACCAGGACGTCAGCCGGAACCGGCAATTCCGCGCGTGCCGGCGCAAGTCCCGAACCGAGCAGCACGCCGGTCGCCAGCGTCTGTCGTATTGCGGCAACCAGCCGCTTGAGTCTCTGGCCGGGAACCACAGCAGTCGGGAATGGAAACGCACACATCTGGCAACAAAGCCTCGAAGACAAAACGTAGGTAATCTCGATCCAGGCGGAACGAATCGATGCCGCCGTGGCGGCGAAAATCCCTCGCTCGGATAGGCGTCGCCTTAGGACGGCAGAATCCGGGCAAAATGATGGCGGGGCGGTATCAGTTCCCTGACCCTGACCCCGCCGTCCTTGAGGCAGCCTGCCTATCCCTGTCCCCTGGCCACGTCCGGCTCCATCCTTGGATCGCCGGCTCCGCTTAGCAGAGTCGCGCCTTTACTTGAAGGTCACCGTACCGGGCTTCGAACTGTCGACAACCGGCGCGACACTGCCGCTCAAAACACCCCCGTTGACATGGGTGTAGGGAACGACCGGAGCCGAAACGTCGAACTGCGCGGATATGCTGGTAATGGTGGGATTGGTGCTGACCGCGAACAGTCCGGTCGGCCCGAAGGTGCTGACGATTTTCTGATTCACCGCAGCGGCTGCTGAGGGATTGCCCACGTCGTCGGCGATTTTCTGCAAGACCACCAGCTTGTCGCCGCTAGGACCGCTGTTGCTGGAGTTTCGCCACTGAATGGTCTGCTCACTCCACAACGGGTAGTTCCCGGACGCCACGTTCGGCAAGGTCGGCGCATAGCCGTCGATGCGCACATAGCGATAGCCTTTGGTCGGGTTCACGCCGATGGTGCCGCTGGCGTTCCAGTCGGTACTCTGTTCAGCGACGCCCCAGCGGTGCTTGCTGTCGGAATTGAAGGTGCTGGTGTTGGCCCCGTTCTGCCAATCGGACAGCAGGCTATCCTGCTGTCCGGCCCCCGGGGCCTGGCGCACAATAGGGCCATTCGTGGGGTTACCCGGCTCTGTTGCAGAAGCGAAGGCGTTTACAGTCCCCGGCGAGTTCAGGAATACCGCACTGAAGGCCGCGCCGATGGCGGCGCCGCTGTTACGGTTTCCGATAGCCACCAGATTCTTTCCGCCCTCCAGGTCGGGCGCCGAAACGCCTGCATCGTCGGCAAAATCGGTGAGGGATCCCAGATCCGTGCCCTGATTCGCACCGGTGGCAATCGGACGCTCATCGACCACGCGCACGTCGTCCCAGGTCTTGATCCGGCCCGCCAGCAGGGAACCCACAAATGCTCGGCTCAGCGTCGGGATGCTGGCCTCGTTTTGATAATCGCCGATGGTCGTGGAAGACGGCAACGTGCCGGTCGCTTTCTGTGCCGCCTGCAGAACCTTATACAGATCAAGGGTGACTGCCAGGCCATAGGTCAAGCCGCCTGCTGGAACCACGGTGAGAACACTGGACGATTTGCTCACGTCCACCACCGGGAAAGCCGGGTCGCCCGATGCAGGCGTCGGTTTGTTAACGCCCGAGAACAGTTCCGGATTGACACCCGTAATGCCGGCATCCGAAGTGGTATCTTGAAGATCGCCGGCCTGACTCGTCCGGACGCGCCAATACGTTTCGCTACCCGCTGGCGGCGTCGCATTGCCGTTTTGAATATTCAACTGCTTGACCTGATAACTGGGGTCCAGCAAGGGGACCACGCCGTATCCGGCGCCACCGAACGATCTTTTGTAAATCAATACATTGACGTTAGTACCGCCTGTGCTTAAACCCGGAATCTTGGTGTTATTGGTCGTAAAGAAGTAAGCGCGGTAGCGTGAGCCAGGACTGGAGGCGTTGGCGTTGTCGTAATAGACGTCAAAAGTGCCTGGCAGCGCTAAGGCTTCAATAAAGCTGTCGAATGCGGGGTCCTGAGCCGCACCGCCGGAGATGTATACGGTCAAGTTGGCGGTGTTCTCGGGACTCAAGGCGTGCGCCGCACCGGCGCCCGAGAGCAACGCCACGGCCAGGGCCAACTTCTGAAACTTGGGTGAAATAGCGCTTATGGAGTTTTTCATGGTTGTCTCACTTGCATCAATTCAGGTGATCAAATCGGAAGACCGATCCGCTACGAAGGCCGGTTATGCCATTCAACATCAAGGGTTTGGCGTCACTCGTGCTCTTGGAAGCATCCCTACTTCTTCTTCGACGATGCCGTCACGGTGATTCCGCTGGCCTGATCACATACCAGCTCCTTTTTGCTGGCTCTGATACAAGCCTTGAAGGCCCCCGTTGCAGACGCATTGGATTTGACGGGCTTCCATTTGAACGCCCGCTTTTTAGCAGCTACGGTCCGAACAGATTTAAATTTGCCACCGCCGGATTTGGAGTACTGCAAAGTGGCTTTCACGCCACCCTTCACGCCATAGCTGGTAAAGGTCACGCTCTGGCTTTTCCCTACCTGCCAGGCAGTGGGAACGGTTCCCAACACAATCGTGGCCCCCGCAGCAACCTTGACCGTCGCGGTTCCACTTTCCTTTCCGTCGCTGACCGTCAACTTGAAGGTGTAGGTACCATTCTTGTCCGCGGTGAAGGTGGCCTTGGCCTGATTCGCACCCGTCAGAGAGACGCTCGGGCCGGACTCCTGTGTCCAGGCATAGGTCAATGTGTCCCGGTCCGGGTCGGAACTTGAACTGCCATCCAGGGTGACGCTGGTACCTAGCGCCACTTGTTGAAAACTACCCGCATTGGCTACCGGCGGACTATTGGTCAATCCAGGCGGCTGCACACCAGTCGCCGCAAACACCAGCTTGCCGCCACTAGTCAGCTGCCAAGAGCCTATTTCCGTCACTTTGCCTTTGTCGAAATCGGTATTGGTGACCCAAAAGAACTTGGCGGAAGTACCTAGTCCGTTAACGATATTCGCATTGGCCGTTTTGGCGATTCCTCCACCGCCAAAATTGCCTGCCCAGGCGATGTCAAAAGACGCAGAACGGTCGCCCTTATCGACCAGGACGGAATTGGGTCCGCCCGCAGTGCTTGCGCCAGCCGCAGCAAGCTTCACATTGACCGCATCCCAGTACGCGAAAATTCTGGCTGCCGACGTATCCGCGACCCCGCCAAAATCGCCGCTGAAGTCGCTGGCTTGCGTACCCGTCGTCACAACACCCCACTGCGCGTTCGACTCATCGGAAAACGGCTTCGCAACACCCGCTGCGTCGTAGTTCGAATAGTCACTAGCCAACTTGTAGCCACCGACGATGTTGTATTTGAGATTTGCGCCAGCGGCGACGATCTGCTGGAAATTGGCGTCGCTCGACAAATCAATGACGGTGGAAGGAACTTTTCCAGTCACGATGTCGCCGTAACTCAAGCCGGTATTGAACAGAAAGGTTTTTCCTGCTGTTGACCCGGTGCTTCCAGCGTCATAAACCGCAAGCAGCAGGTCCGACGGTGTTCCTGCCACAGACCCGTCTTTTAGGAGGTCTGCCGCCGCAGCCGAGGCAAACACGCCCAGCACTGCTGAAGCGAGTATCTTCAGTTTCATAAGTACCTCTTGGTTGCACACAATTTTCTCAGTTGGGGCAGCCCCCCACAGCCCCGCGTCTGGGACGCGGGTCAGCCCTTTTCTCCAACTTCCAGCGCCCATAAAAAAAGCCAGCAGCCGCAACGGCGTACTGGCTTCCGGTGGTCCGGTCAGCTTTGGTGGGCGATTTCCGTGGGAAACAAAAAAGCCAGCAGTCATCAATGAACTGCTGGCTTCCGGTAGTCCGGTCAACCCAATTTCCGGCTGCGCGAGCCAGATCCGGGTTTCGGATGTCCAGTCTCTAGCGCAACGTGAGCGCCAGATTAGCAGAGGGCTTTATGTCCAAAAAATAACTTTTCGTAACGACTTTATAACAAACTGGCACAAGCCAGACGGGTCGCGGTCTGCACGTTGAATTTGGCTTCAATCAGATTATCGTAATGACTTAATAGCCATAGCCACGTATGGGAGTATTTATTACTTGAAGCTAGCCGCCTGTCAGACTCACACTGCGGTAAAGAATTTCTAGCCGACGTCTTACTTCAGCTTTCGGGATAGGGTAGATAGTGACGCCAATCGACGCCTTCATCTGCAGGCTGATGATCCCTCAGTGAAGTCGTGGACCAGCCACCACCCAGTGCCTTAACCAAAGCCACGGCGGCATCCAGACGACGGCCGTGGACCCCGATGGCTGCGCGTTCATTGACCAATGATTGTGTCTGCGCCGTAAGTACCGCCTGAAAGCTCGTAGTTCCTGCCTTATATTGATTGACGGTCAATTTGACCGCTTCCTGCCCGGTGCGAACGGACTCGGCCAATGCTCTGGCTTCCTCCTCGAGCACACGTAAAACTGAGAGACTATCCTCGACCTCCTGAAATCCAGACAGCACCGTCTGCCGGTAAGCCGCCGCAGTCGCCTGATGAGCCGCGATCGACTGTTTGAGTTGCGCGTTCTTAGCACCTCCTTCGAAAAGCGGCAACGCGGCGGCGGCAGGCCCCAATGCCCAATAATGGCTGGCGCTCGTGAGCAACCGCTCAATGCGCGTATTCTGGAAACCATTGGTAAAATTCAGTGTGATGTTGGGAAAGAAAGCAGCGCGCGCAGCGCCAATTTGGGCATTGGCCGCCACCATCAGCTGTTCGGCAGCCACGACATCCGGGCGCCGTTCAAGCAAGGTCGACGGCACCGCATCCGGTAAGGAAGGAAGCTGGGTCAATTCTGAGCTTGCTTCTATATCAAGCTCCGCAGGCGCCTTGCCGATCAATACTGCTATCGCGTGCTCCAGCTGTGTGCGCTGGACATCCAGTTCAATGGCCTGAGCTTGTGTCGCAGTGAGCTGAGTTTCCGCTTGAACAACATCCGCCTTGCTGGCGACGCCAGCTTCGTAACGGTTTCGAGTCAATTCTACGGTTTTTCGAAATGCTTCAACGCTCTCCGCCAGCACCTTCTTTTGCGCGTCAAGCGTCCTGAGTTGAAAGTAGCTTTGGGCCAGTTGCGATTGCAAAGAAAGTGACAGTGCGGAGATCGTGGCGGCACTGGCAAATGCAGTGGCCTCGCCCGCTTCGATCTGGCGACGGATGCGCCCCCACAAATCCAGTTCCCACGCCGCGGTCAGGGCAGTTGTAAAGACCTCACGAACCCCCGGAACAACCTCATTCTGGCCCTTCGGCTGGACTGAACGGGTATAGCTTGCCTGAGCATTGATGCGGGGAAACAGGGCGGCACGGGTTGTATCCACGGCGGCCAGTGACTGCCGAAATTGCGCCTCCGCCTGGGCCAAGGATGGGTTGGTCGCAACCTGCGCCTCAAGCCGATTAAGCAAAACATCGTTGAACGATTCCCACCAATTCAACCGTAAAGGCGGTTCATCGCCCTTCACGACCTTCCAGCCGGGCTGTTCCTTGAAATGGTTCGGCAACGCCAACTCCGGCCGGGTGTAGTCCTGACCAGTCATGCAGCCGGGAAGACTGAAACCTAAAGCGAGAGCAGCGGCTAGCCCTGTGATTCTATGTTGTTGCCTCATGAGATCGGATCTGATTGTCGGATTTGGTGGACGATAATCTTCGTAGGCACCAGAAGCGGAAGCCGTTCAAATAGAGATACACCACGGGCGTGGTATACAGGGTCAGAAACTGACTGACCATCAGGCCACCTACGATAGAAATGCCAAGGGGCTGTCGGATCTCGGCGCCATCGCCGCTGCCCAGCGCGAGCGGCAAGGCCCCTGCCAGGGCAGCCAAGGTCGTCATCAGGATCGGTCGAAAGCGCTGCTGGCACGCCGTCATGATGGCCTCATGCGGACCCAGACCGCGGTCCCGCTCCTCCTGCAAGGCAAAATCGATCATCATGATGGCATTCTTTTGAACGATACCTACGAGCATGATCACTCCGATGAAAGCGATCAGGCTGAATTCAGTATCGCAAGCGAGTAGCGCGAGCAAAGCCCCGACACCGGCGGGCGGCAAGGTCGAAAGGATCGTCAGGGGATGGACATAGCTCTCGTATAGGACTCCCAGCACCACATAAATGCAGAGCAAGGCAGTGAGGATCAGCCAGGGTTGGCTGTTTAACGACTGCTGAAACGTCTTGGCGGTTCCCTGAAACCCGCCATGCAGGGTACTTGGCGCGCCTAGAGAGCTCACAGTTTCCTCGACGATCTTCGCGGCTTGCGACAACGAGACTCCAGGCCTTAGATTGAATGAAACCGTTGCGGCTGCCGACTGACCATGATGGTTGATCTCCTGGGGTGCCGCTGCGTGGCTCGGAGTCAAAAAACTGGCCAAAGGTATCTGCCGGCCGCCTGGAAATTGCAAACTGGGTGGGACACTGACATGCAGAGTCTGCAAAGTCTCGGGCGTCTGCCATTGGCTAGGGTCCAGTTCCATGATGACCCGATACTGGTTCTGCGGGTTATAGATCAGGGAAACGGGCCGCTGGCCAAAAGCATCGTTCAGCGTCTGATCGATCAATTCTTGTGTCACCCCCAGGCGATAGGCAGCATCCCGCTGGACTTCCAATCGCAATTCCTGGCCTTTCTCCTGCAGGTCGGTGTTGACGTCCTCAAATTCTGGGCGCTTTGCGAGCGCCTCCACCAGTCTGGGGGTCCATTGACGCAGTTCGAGCAGGTCGCCGGACTCCAAAGTGTACTGGAAGCTTCCCGGGGAAAAGCGTCCACCCGTTCGGACATCCTGAGCCTGGAACAGGAAGAGGCGTAAACCTGGCAATTTGCTGAACTGCGCGCGCAAGCGCGTCAAAACTTGTGCAGACGAACTGGTTCGCTCGGAAAGGGGCTTCAGCAAGACATTGAAGCCGGGACCGCCGCCCCCCGTGAATCCCGCGACGGCTTGCACGTCCGGGTCTCGCCCGGCCCGTTCCAGTGCTTCGGCCAGTTTGGCCTTTAGGAGAGGAAATGCCAGATTTGGGTCCGTCTGCACCCCCCCAATCAGGCGTCCGGTGTCCTGCTCCGGGAAAAAACCCTTGGGCACGATGGTATACAGGTACACGTTGAGGACGACCGCACCCAAGAAAATAAGAAGAACACAGCGCCGGTGTCGTAACGACCATTTCAAACTGTGTGAGTAAGCAGCCATGAGAGCCTGAAATCCGTGTTCCAAGCACCGAAAAAGGACCCGGTCATCGGTCGAATCGTGCCGCTTGAGAAAACGCGAACACAACATGGGAGTGAGGCTAAGGGAGACCACCAGAGAGACCATCACCGCAGCCGCCAGGGTGACAGCGAACTCACGAAACATGCGACCTACCATGCCCCCCATCAGCAATATCGGGATGAAGACAGCCAAGAGCGATAAGCTCATCGATACAACCGTTGGCGTGACTTCTCGTGCGCCGATGATGGCCGCGTGCATGGGCGCCATGCCCTTCTCGATTTTGCCGGCAATGTTCTCCAGCACGACAATCGCGTCGTCCACGACAAAGCCCGTGCCGACAGCTAGAGCCATAAGGGACAGATTATCCAGGCTGAAGCCGAACACATACATGACGGCGAAACTACCGATCAACGACACAGGAATCGCCACCGATGGAATCAAGGTGGAGCGAAGATTGCGGAGAAATAAAAACACCACCAGCATGACCAAGGCGATAGAGAGCGCTAGACAATGCTCTACCTCCCGCAATGATGCCTTGATCATGCGGGTGCGCTCCATCAGTACCTCAATGTCGGCAGAGGCCGGCAGCCCGCCCTCCAGTTCCGGCAGCGTCCGTAAAACACGTTCCACCGTCTCAACTATATTGGCGTTGGACTGTTTGTACACTCTGAGCACAACGGCGGGATGACCATTCGCAAATCCCGCGCTGCGCTGGTTTTCGACCGAATCGATCACCGTTCCGAGATCGCTGAGACGGACGGCGGCACCGTTTCTGTACGCGACGACCAAGGGCAGATAATCCGTAGCGACCTTGGCCTGGTCGTTGACTTGAATGTCCCATCGATGTCCGTCGGCCTCGATGGACCCCGTGGGTTGATTGACATTGGCTGCCGCAATCGCCGCGCGAACGTCCTCCAGCCCAATCCCGTACTTGGTCAAGGCGCCAGGATTCAGTTGAATCCGTACAGCCGGAGAAGATGAGCCACCCACCTCCACCAGTCCTACGCCACCGATTTGCGAAATGCGCTGCGCCAATCGGGTAGAGGCGATATCGAACAACTGCCCGCGATCGATCACGTCTGACATCAGCGCCATTTCAATTACTGGCTGATCGGCAGGATTGTACTTTCGAAAGCTCGGTTGGCTGGGCAAATCCGCCGGCAACTGATTGCGCGCTGCGTTGATCGCAGCCTGGACGTCGCGCATGGCCCCATTGATGTCCCGGGAGAGTTCGAACTGAAGTGTGATGTTGCTGCGGCCGAGGCTGCTCGATGAGGTCATTTCACTCAAGCCCGCAATTCGTCCCAGGGCCCGCTCCAGGGGGGTCGCCATAGTGGCGGCCATGGTCTCGGGATTTGCGCCGGGCAGCCTCGCCTCTACCGAAATGGTGGGAAAATCCACCATGGGCATGGGCGCGACCGGCAGATACAAATAAGCGACTGCGCCTGCAAGCAGGATGGCCAGCCCCAGCAGGCTAGTTGCTACGGGACGGTGCACAAAGAGTTGCGGGCCCAATCCGGGAACAGCGACTGACTCATTCGGCTCGATTGATGCCACAGGCTCAAACTCCGGCATCCAGGGCTGCCGTACCGATACCGAACAGGCGCCGCTTGAGGCGATCAAACGCCAGGTAAATCACGGGGGTTGTGAACAGGGTAAGACACTGGCTGACGATCAATCCCCCGACCATGGTCAATCCCAGGGGATGACGCAACTCCGAACCGACACCAGAGCCAAGCATCAGAGGCAGTGAGCCCAGTAGCGCGGCCATGGTCGTCATTAGAATAGGCCGGAAGCGCAGCAAGCACGCTTGAACAATGGCCTCGTGCGGGCTCTTGCCTTCTATACGCTCAGCATCCAAGGCAAAGTCGATCATCATGATGGCGTTCTTCTTCACGATTCCGATGAGCAGAATGATGCCGATGATCGCCACGATTCCGAGTTCCGATCCCGCCAGGATTAGCGCCAAAAGGGCGCCGATTCCCGCAGATGGCAGAGTAGACAAAATGGTAAGCGGATGGATGTAGCTCTCGTACAAGACCCCCAGCACGATATAGACAGTGACGATCGCAGCCACAATCAACCAGAGAGTTCCGGCCAGAGAGTCTCGGAACGCGGAGGTTGCGCCGTGGAACTCGGTGCGGATGGAAATCGGCATTCCAATCTCATCCTTGGCTCTTTCTATCGCTCGCACCGCTTGCTCCAATGACGCGCCCGATGCCAGGTTGAATGAGAGCGTAGCGGCAGGAAACTGGTCCAACCGATTGAGAACCAGGGGCCCAACCCGCTCGTCAATTCGAGCCAAGGCCGATAGTGGAACCTGCGTGCCACTCGTGGATGGAACGCGCAAGTCCCCCAGAGTGTCAGGTCCTGGATTGGACAGATTTGCTTCGAGTACAACGCGATATTGATTTGACTGGGTGAAGATTGTCGAAACAAGACGCTGACCGAAGGCGTCGTACAATGTGTCGTCGATGGCTTTTAGCGTGACTCCTAGCCTCGACGCGGTCGACCGATCGATCTCCACGTGCATCCGCGCACCATTCTCCTGAAGATCGCTGGCGACCTCATAAAATTCCGGCGCGGCCACAAGGCGCTCCTTCAGCAGGCCGCTCCAATGGCCCAGCTCTGCCGAATCTGCGCCACCCAGGGTAAATTGATACTGAGCCCGGCTAGGCCGGCTCTCGATGGTCAGATCCTGAACCGGCTGCAAGTAGGCCTTGATGTCAGGCACTTCTGATAGGCGCGCGCGAAGACGCGTATTGACTTCGACAATAGTATCGCCACGCGTCGGCCGAGGCTTCAGTGCCACAAGAAGACGACCACTGTTGAGCGTGGTATTGACTCCATCGACCCCAACAAAAGAGGACACTCTATCAACAGCTGGATCCTGCAGAACGGCGGATGCCAGGTCTTGCTGCCGAGCCGCCATCGCGGAAAACGAGATGTTGGCCGGCGCTTCCGTGACGACCTGGATCAAGCCCGTATCCTGAATCGGAAAAAACCCTTTTGGCACCCACATGTAAAGTATGACCGTCATGACAAGGGTCAGCGCGGCAAATATCAATGTTGGACCCTGTCGCAAGAGCACCCAGTCCAGGGCCCTCTTGTAAGCGTCGAGTACGCGATCAAAGATATGCGCCGCTGCACTCATCACAGCGCCTTCGCTCGCGATCCCGCCATGGCGAAGGAGCCTGGCGCACATCATCGGGGTGAGGGTGAGGGAAACGGCAGCGGAAATCAGGATGGCCACCGCCAGGGTCACCGCAAATTCGCGAAACAAGCGCCCGACCACGTCCCCCATAAACAGCAACGGTATCAGCACGGCGACCAGCGACAGTGTCAGGGAAAGAATGGTGAAACCGATCTGCTCCGACCCCTTCAAGGTAGCCTGCAAAGGCGATTCACCCTGTTCCAGATGCCGTGAAATATTCTCGATAACCACAATGGCATCATCCACCACGAATCCAGCGGCGATGGTCAAGGCCATGAGGGTGAGGTTATTGACGCTGAAGTCCGCCAAGTACATAACGGCGAACGTGCCCACCAACGAAAGTGGAACGACGATGGCAGGAATGGCCGTAGCGCGAGCGCTCTTCAAAAATCCGAAGATCACCAGAATGACCAGAACGATCGACAGAAGCAGTTCATGCTGAACATCGCGCACCGAAGCGCTTATGTTCTCGGTTCGGTCGCTGAGCGGTTCAATGCGAACCGAAGATGGCAAGTCGGCTCGAAGCTCCGGCAACAAGGCCTTGATGCGGTCCGCCACCTCGATCACGTTCGTACCAGGCTGCTTTTGCACGTTGATCAAGATGGCAGGCGCCCGATTCGCCCAGGCTGCCAGATCGGTATTTTCAACATCGTTTACGACTTGAGCAACATCGTTTAACCGCACCGGAGCCCCGTTTCGATAAGCGATGATGATGCCGGCGTATTCGCTAGCATCGTGCAGTTGATCATTGGTATTTATCGTTTCAGTCCGGCTGCCACTTTCGACCATGCCCTTGGGCTGATTGACGTTGGCAGTGCCGATGGCAGCGCGCAAGTCTTCCAAGCTCAGGCCGTAGGCCGCGAGTATCTTCGGATTGGCACGCACCCGCACCGCCGGTCGTCTGCCACCACTGAGCCTAACCAGCCCTACCCCTGAAATCTGAGAAATTCGCTGGGCCAGACGCGTGTCGACCAATTCTTGTACCTGAGACAGAGGCAAACCGTCAGAGGTAACCGCAAAGCTCAGGATGGGCGCATCAGCCGGATTGACCTTGCTGTAAATCGGAGGCGCAGGCAGATCGGCAGGCAGATAGCTACCGGCAGAATTGATCGCTGCCTGAACGTCCTGCTCGGCGACATCAATATCAAGCCCCAAGCCGAAACGCAGTACGATTACGGAGGCGCCGCCGGAACTGGTCGATGATATCTGTGCGAGTCCCGGGATTTGACCGAACTGCCGTTCCAAGGGTGCCGTCACAGTCGATGCCATGACGTCGGGACTGGCACCACTGTAGAAGGTCACTACTTGAATCGTGGGATAGTCCACCTGAGGCAAAGCCGACACCGGGAGAATTCGATACGCCAAAAGGCCCAACAGTAACAGTGCAACCATCAGCAACGAGGTGCCAACAGGCCGCAGGACAAAGGGTCGCGACAGGTTCACTGCCTATGCTCCTTGCTTTTGGTGCTGCGCTGTTCCGATTGAGCGACTGGCTCGCTGGCTGACACCAACGTCCCGCTCGCTGTTCCACTGGCCGATGCCGCCACTACACGCACCGACTGTCCGTCACGCAGACGATCGCTGCCTTCGATCACCACCTCGTCGCCGGGATCCAGGCCCTCTAGTACTGCAACGCGCTGTCCTTCACTAGGACCTAGCTTTAGAAGCTGCAGCCTGACTTTGCTTTTCCCACCGACCACATAGGCAAACTCACCTTGCGAGCCACGCTGGACCGCAGCGCTTGGTATCAGCACAACATCCCTGTGCGGCGACAAGTTCATTCGCACATTGACGAACTGATTGGCAAACAAGACACCATCGGCATTGGGAAACAACGCCTTGAGCTTGACCGTGCCAGTTGTGACATCAATCTGGTTATCTACAGCAAGCAGGCTTCCAACCGCCAGAAGATTAGTGCCCTTGCGATCATAAGCGTCAACGCTAAGCTTGCTACCCTCATTAAGTTGCCTCATGACTTGCGGCAACTTCTCTTCTGACAAAGTAAAAACTGCGGCGATTGGTTGCGTTTGAGAGATGACCACCAGTCCATTTGCGTCGTTTGTCTTGACGACATTGCCTGGGTCAACCAAACGCAGACCGGCCCTGCCGTCCACGGGCGAAGTGATCCGACAATAGGCCAGTTGCAACTTGATGGCGGCAATCTGTCCTTTATCCACGCGCGCAGCGGCCTCATACTGACGCACCAGCGCCGCCTGGCCAGCCACCTGCTGATTCGAGATGGAATCCTGAAGCAGCAAGGTTTGGTAACGCTGCAGGTCGGCTCTTGCGTTATCCAGCAAGGCTTCGTCGCGAGCCAATTGGCCCTCTGCCTGGGCCAACTGTGCCTCGAAGGGACGGGGATCAATTTCCGCTAGAAGTTCGCCCTTGTGTACCGGTTGTCCTTCAGTGAAATGTACGCGCAGGAGTTCCCCGTCCACCCTTGAACGAATAGTGACGGTATTGATTGCGGTAACCGTGCCCAAGCCATCAAGGTGCAGTGGCAGATTGCCACGAACGGCAACTGCGGTGCTAATCGGCACCTCGCCGGAAGATCCTCCGCGCTTTACCTGTCCTGTTCCGTCGGCGCGCGCACCCGTTCCAGATCGATCCGGGACGAACGCAAATCCTATTGCAACGGTTGTAACCAAGAAGGCAATTCCAAAGGCAAATCTGAATCGCCTGGTGAGGCTCGGCGCGCCATCAGACGTCAAAACTTCTTTTTCGCTCATGACCTGCGTAAATCAACAGAAAAGGGCCGAACACTGAAGCGGTTGGTGTTAGCGAATCCATCGCAAGGAGCGATCAAGTTTTACGCGAATTTTGATTGCCGCCGTATTAAGGAAGACCAAGCGGACTTCTTAAGCTGGTGCCAGCTCAACAGGCTTGCTGAATCAATGTTTGCCAAGCAGCAGCCAAGCAGCGCGGCCACACAACTCTTGATGGACTGGCCTTTCCCTATTCTGCGCCATCAGACTGCCTAACACCGACTCGATTCAGTGAAACGTGCTTGACGGCGGCCTCGGCCTCGTCGCCATCGTCCTTCATGGCATGGCGAAAGCTGCGGATTGCGCCGCCGAGATCACCGCCGATATTTCGAAGCCGCTTGGTACCGAAAACCACGAGCACGATTAGAAAAAGCAATGCAAGTTCAGGAACGCCTATACCCATCATTCAGCCTCTTTATATTGTTGAAACCAATAGTTAAGGTCCCCAGCCCTATTCTTGATACGCTGCAGGCCCGGCACACAGTTGTTATCGGAGCACTGAGCTTTAAGCAATTCGCGCGCCAGTGCTGTCAATGGAACGGAGCATGAGCAAAGTGCTTATCCGGGCACTTAATTCAGAACGCGAACTCGGTTCAAATGCGCGGACAAGACGGTCACTTAAAACGCTTTTAGTTCATTCAGGAATAAGCATTAAATCTTTAATTCTTTTTGAATCACAACTGACTCGCTAGAATCGATGTCAACCGTCAGTCTGAGCCGTGCAATTAACGCGAGTTGGCATCTTTACGCTCAAATTCGCGGCTAACCGGGCACTGACCAACCCTTTGGTGTACCTAGTCGAGGAGGAGAGAAATGGACCCGAGCAATACGACAGCAAAGCCGGAACAGCCCACACGTTTTCAGAACGGAAAACTTCTGGCCTTTGAAGACTCGCGCGCCCTCTCTCTCTCTGTTCGAGCGAGCGCCCTCGTCTTTGAAGATCCTGAATCGAAACGGCTGCTAGAGCAGATCGAGCGCATCGCGCCGAGCGATGCTACGGTCCTCATCATTGGCGAAACGGGAACCGGCAAGGAACTGGTCGCCCGCCACATTCACGCTTTAAGCCGCCGCCGTGAAGGCCCGTTTGGCGCCCTGAATTGCGCAGCCTTGAGTGAAAGCCTGATCGAGAGCGAGTTGTTCGGACATGAGCGCGGCGCCTTCACCGGAGCGCTCACCAATAAGGACGGTTGGTTCGAGACAGCCCATCGAGGCAGTCTGTTTCTCGACGAGGTGGGCGATCTACCCCTGGGCCTCCAGGCTAAGCTGCTGCGTGTTCTCCAGGAACGGGAAGTCGTCAAGGTCGGGTCCCGTAAACCGACGCCAATCGATGTGCGCGTCATTGCCGCGACCAATGTCAATTTGGAAGAAGCCGTTTCTGCCGGACACTTCCGGGCCGACCTGTACTATCGATTCAACGTGGCCACCATTCGGTTGGTGCCACTTCGTGAGCGCCCAGGCGACATTCTGCCGTTGGCCCACCACTTCCTGGACATTTACAGTAAGCGCCTGGACTACCGGGAGATCAGCCTATCTGATAGCGCCACTCGATTGCTGTTCAATTATGACTGGCCGGGAAACATCCGGGAGTTGGAAAACGCCATTCACCGCGCATTGTTAGTTTGCCCTGGCTCGTCTTTGCGGGCCGAGGACTTCAAACTTACGGGGGTTCGGTCTCAGCAACCGCTCCCCACGAGTCACTCGGCTACATCGGCGCTCGAATCGGCTCTGCGGCAACTGTGTGAAAACAATCCGCCCAACTTGTATGAACTCATCGAAGAGGCCTTGATACGGACCGCCTATGAGTTCTGCGAGCAGAACCAAGTGCAGACAGCCAAGCTGCTCGACATCAGCCGAAATGTGCTTCGCCACCGGATGGCGATTTATGGGATGCTGTCAACGCCGGTCCGGCGGCCCCCTGAAATCAGCTTATTCCCCGCAACAAGCTTTAACGAACAAGTCGCTTGAATCAGCGCGGGGGCAGCAGCTTTTTGCTCATCCCCGCTCTGTCACGAGTTGCCCCCCACGTTCCTATCCCGCTGCTCTCAGCAACGAAGACAGCCGACCCGGATGTCTTCAACAACCCACATCCACGTTATTGATCAGGCCCGAAAATACCCTCCTGGCATGTCGGGCCGACGCCAAGGTCGGTACGCGCCCGACCTTGGCTGACGCGGCCTATGGCCGCGCCGAGGCATCCATGCCCCGCATTTACCCGGCCAATTTAAGGGCCGGGTAAATAAGTAACTGGTTCAGATTCGAACGCGGTCGGTCGGTTGCTGGTAGTTGACCGCTATGTCAACTCGCTTTCCGTTCTTACTTGCGCATGAAATACCATACTGTGCCATGCGATGGCGAAGGATGTTCCGACTGATGTCAAGCAATCGCGCAGTACGCACCTGATTCCGGTCGCAATAGTCATAGGCGGTCCGTATCAAGGCCTCCTCGACTACTTCGAATAATTTTGGAGGTGCCGAATCAAACAGGCCGCGTAGCGCAGACTCCAAAGATGACGAACTTTTCAGCACCTGCGGCGGGGCCTGCGGGCGTAACCCCGACAGCTTGAAGTCCTGTGGCCTCAGCCGCCCTGCAGGACATACCAGCAGGGCGCGATGAATGGCGTTTTCCAACTCCCGGATATTTCCCGGCCAGTCATATTCGAGCAACAGATGGATTGCTTCAGGCGCCAGGTCAGCCTCATAACCGAGGTGACTGCTGTAAACCTGCAGAAAATGCCGTGCCAGTGGCAGTATGTCGCCCTTCCTTTCACGGAGCGGCGCAAGATGAATTGCTGCGACGTTAAACCGGTAGTACAAATCTGGACGAAAATGTCCTGCTGCTACGGCATCCTCAAGATTCACGTTGGTTGCCGCAATGACCCGGACATCGATGGGAGTGGCCTTGCGCGAGCCAACCTTCACAACCTCTCGTTCCTGGAGTACCCGCAGCAGTTTAGCCTGGAGGCCGAGGGGCATGTCGCCCACTTCGTCGAGAAACAAGGTCCCCTTGTTCGCCGTTTCAAACCAGCCTTGCTTGTTTTCCAAAGCGCCAGTAAATGCGCCTTTCTCGTGACCGAACAACTCACTCTCGATGAGTGATTCACTTAAAGCCGTGCAATTGACCGCACCGAAGCGCTCCTTCGCACGCAAACTCATGGCGTGGATCTTACGGGCTATCAACTCCTTGCCCGTGCCTGTCTCTCCCGTAATCAGCACAGTGGCGTCGCTCGGAGCAATCCTTTGGATCTGGTCCAACAACCTTCTGGACAAAGTGTCCTCGAAAACCATCGCACTGGCCCGGACGGAATTGCTCATGGACCGTGGCGCCGCAAAGCTGAGCACGGACGTCGACTTGGAATCTATATCGCCTGAATCAGTATCCATATTGAGAACATCTGCTCCAACGGAAATTGCGCAACCAGGCACCCCAATATTTGTGCCCGGTCGCACGTGATTTGATAGGAGCGTCCCGCGAGTGCACGAGTAACCCGGCTCGTCGACGCCACTAGCCGTCGGCCCGTGCCGTTGCAAGCTCGTCTTGGAGTTTTGCAATAGCTGCGCCATCCCCAACATGGCCATGGAACTGCCAGCAGGCGACCTCACCACAATATTCACAAGTTTTCCTTCGATTGCGCGCCTGAACGCATTGAAATGCGTTGGAAGCGGAATTGCTTCGGCCTACAAGAACCGAGTTCAAGGTACCAAATCCCGGTTCCATTTCCCTGGGACAAAACCTGAATTTCTCCGACGGGGCACTGGTTCGCCGCTGGATTTGTCCATGCTGATGCCCTCAATGACTCCCTCTGTCTCACCATCAACAGGCAAACAACCAAATGGTGCCTGAGCAGCAGGTCAGGGCCTAATGGATGAGCTAAGGCCTGATTGATGTGTTGCGCATGGAACATTCGATCAGAGTCTTACGCCGCTCCATGCTCGAAAGTGGGCACAATCGCCAAATTGGCCAGCTCTGGCACGATGGCTGCTGATTCCTTACGAACACATAGGGAACTGCCAACCAACATCACATCGGTGTCCGCAGGTTCCCGAACACGCACATCTTCAAAGCCAAATGGGGGAACCTTACGATGCCGCGCAAAACCGCCGACGACTTTCATCCGGAAGTCCTCAAACTCTTTGACAGCTATGTCCATGGAGCAACCAGCCGCCGTGGCTTCCTGGAGGGTGCCGCGCGATTCGCGATCGGCGGAATTACAGCGGCCGGCCTCCTTGAAGCATTGAGCCCCAGGTTTGCCGAAGCCCAACAGGTGGCTAACGACGACCCGCGCATCCAGACCAGCTATGTGGAATTCGCAACCAGTATTGAGGGCTATGGAAAAATAAAAGGCTATTTGGCGCGCCCGGCTCAGGCGCAAGGAAAGAAACTGCCGACAGTCCTTGTCGTTCACGAGAACCGCGGGCTGAACCCCCATATCGAAGACATTGCCAGGCGATTGGCGCTGGACAACTTCATTGCCTTTGCTCCGGATGCGCTGTTTCCGCTGGGTGGCTACCCAGGAGACGAAGATAAAGCCCGCGAACTATTCCAGAAATTGGACCAGACCAAAACACGAGCCGACTTCGTTTCGGCTGCCGGTATTCTCAGGTACCTACCGGAGGGAAATGGAAAGGTTGGAGTCGTCGGATTCTGCTATGGCGGAGGCATTTCAAATTACTTGGCGACCCGAATCCCCGAACTCGCCGCTTCGGTGCCGTTCTATGGCAATCAGCCGCCGACGACTGACGTACCCAAGATCAAGGCCCCGCTCCTGCTTCACTACGCCGGAAGCGATGATCGAATCAATGCCGGCTGGCCAGCCTATGAAGAAGCCTTAAAGGCCGCCAAGATCAATTACCAGGCCTTCATTTACCCAGGTGTTCAGCATGGATTCAACAATGACACCACACCCCGTTACGACGAGGCCGCCGCCAAGCTGGCGTGGCAGCGAACCATCGAATTTTTCAACAAGTATCTACGCGCCTGATTCGGCAAAAGGGGAAACACCGGAATGAAAAGTACGCTGTTTTGGATTCATCGCTGGATAGGTGTGCTTCTGGCGTTGTTCATGGCTGTCTGGTTTGCCTCGGGCATTGTCATCATGTACACGGAGAACCTCAATGAGAGCCGTGAAGCGCAGTTGCAGCACGCGGAACCTTTGAAACCGCAGGCCGATTGGCTCAGTCTGGGTGAGGCCTGGGAGCGAAGCGCCGCCGCCAGAAAGGCGCAGGCAACGGCCGAGAAAGCGCTCTTAACAGAGGGCAAAACCCAGCCAACGGCGCAGACTGGCGCTAAAGCAAGCGCAAGTGCGGACAGTATTGTCGATGCACGATTGCTGCGCGAGGCTGGACAGCCGGTTTGGCTGATTGAAAATGGCCCCGGTAAACGGTTCGCCATATCGGCCCTGGACGGTACCCTGCGGCGGATCAGCGTCGAAGATGCCCTGCGCACCGCTGCGCACTGGGTCAGCAGCGAAGGCGGCCCGGCTGCGGTAAGCTACCTGGATACGATTGAAACTGATAGCACCCTGAACAATCAAGAATCCTGGAAGCCCTTCCATCGCATCGCGGTCGAGGACGGACACGGAACCCAACTCTTGATTTCCGCCCGCACCGGCGAAGTGATTCGTGCGTCGACTGAATTCGAGCGCGCGCTTTATTACACTGGAAACTGGATCCACCTCTTGCGCTTCATCGATGTGATCAGCCCGGGGGAATCTCGTCACAATGTGCAGCTTTGGCTGGGATTTGGCGCGACTGCCGCATGCTTGACTGGCCTCATCATCGGCTGGCTGAGATGGCGTCCCGGTTGGTTTGGCAAACCCACATACTCTCGGGGCCGCACTCAGCCATACCGTGACGTCTGGTGGAAGTGGCACTTCTGGGGCGGACTGATTGGAGGCACGGTTGCCTTGGGTTGGGGATTGAGTGGATATCTTTCGACCAATCCCTGGCAGATGTTCTCAAATGCCAATCCCAGCCGAGCAGAATTGGTCCAGTACCTTGGAAGCGACTTGCCGCAGACCATGCGCGACTGGAAGCCCGGCCTATTGGATGAATCCGAGGTTGTGGAACTCAATTGGCGCCGTCTGGGTGGGGAGGCAATCTTGCTGGCCTATACCGCAGATGGTGCTCGTTTCGTCCATTCAACCCAGGGCGGCGCGGAGCGCTTCAGCGAAGCCGCTCTGCTGGACGCCGCACACAGACTGTACGGAGTTGAGAAAAGCATCACCGCGGCAGCGCTGGACGACTATGACAGCTACTATTATCCGCGCCGTGGCCGGGGAACCTGGGACCGGCCGCTACCCGCCGCCAGGGTCGATGTCGCGGACTCATCCGGCAGCAGACTCTATGTCGATCCGCTGGACGGGCGCATTTTGGTTAAGCAGGACCAAAGCCGCCGGGTCTTTCGCTGGGCCTTCAATCTGCTGCACTACTGGGATCTTGCCTGGCTGCAGGTCCGTCCCTTGTGGGACGCCTGGATGCTTACATGGATCGGTCTCGGGTTGGTGCTGAGCGTCACGTCGGTATGGCTCGCCTGGAAACGGCTTAAGCTCACCTTCCGTGTCAAGAGGCGCGCGGGCACGCCGATCCAGGTCGGTGCCACGCCATTGCCTGAAACATCAGCGGGCTGAAGGGAATCCGTGTTCGCGGTGCCGCCCGCTGTCCCGAACATGTGTATGAATCCCCAGACGGCAACCGCCACGATGGGCATTGAACTTGGTCAGTGCCCTTCGACACCTCATAACCGATCCCCTTAGCCCCAACTGAGACCGCCCCGACCGCGCTGCCCATGTGGATAGTCAATATCGCCTTGCGCCGACCCTATACCTTTGTGGTCGCGGCGTTACTCATCCTGCTGTCCATGCCCTACGTTCTGACACGAATGCCGACGGACATTTTTCCCCGTATCGACATTCCCGTCGTCGCCATGCTTTGGGACTACAAGGGCATGAACGCAAAGGAAATCGCCGACCGCCTCGCTGGAAACGTGGAGCGATCCATGTCGCTCATCGACGGCATAGAGCACAGCGAGTCACTGTCGCTCGCGGGAGCCTCGGTCATCAAGGTCTTTTTCCACCCCGGGACCGACATCCGCACCGCCATTGCGCAGGTGATGTCCAGCAGTAACTCGGTCTATCGATCTCTCCCCACGAACACCTCACCGCCTCAGATCATCCAGTACTCCGCTGCGGACCTGCCCCTGGTTCAATTGGGAATCTCCAGCGCGACCGTGCCGGAAACCGAGGTCAACGACCTCACCAACAACATCGTGCGAAATGTCCTGCAAGCCAAGCGCGGCGTCGCCCTAACCAGCCCCTATGGATCCAAAGGCCGCCAGGTCACCTTGAATGTCGATCCAACCTCCCTGTTGGCACGCGGCCTTGCGCCGGCCGATCTGGTGGATGCCATGGCGGAGCAAAACCTGATCCTGCCCACCGGAACGCTAAAAATTGGCTCGACCGAGTACGACGTGACACTAAATGGCAGTATCGCCGCCATCCCCCGCTTGGGTGAGTTGCCTGTGCGCACCATGCAAGGCACCACCACACTCGTCAAGGACGTCGCCAATGTGCGAGACGGCTCGACTCCCGTAACTACCATCGCCCGCCAGAATGGCGAGCGCGGGATCATCAATTCAATCTTCAAGGTGGGAAGCGTCTCCACCCTGGACGTGGTGGAGCATGTCAAGGCGTCGATTCCGAAGATGCTGGAACTCATGCCAGACGGTATCGACATGCGTCTGATGTTCGACCAGTCATTGTTCGTGAAGGCGGCCATCGGCAACGTCTTGCACGAAGCCCTGATCGCGGCAAGCCTCACGGCCGCCATGATCCTGCTGTTTCTCGGTAACTGGCGGAGCACCTGCATCATCGCGGTTTCAATTCCGCTATCCATCATGAGTTCGCTGATTCTCCTATTTCTCATGGGGGAGACCATCAACCTGATGACCATGGGTGGACTTGCCCTGGCGGTCGGAATTCTGGTGGACGACGCGACGGTGGAGATCGAGAACATCGAGCGCCAGATGCTGATGGGAAAGAACCCGCATCAGGCCATCCTGGATGGAGCCCAGGAAATCGCGCTGCCAGCCTTTGTATCGACGCTATGCATTTGCATCGTCTTCGTCCCTATGTTCTTCCTCACCGGAGTCGCCCATAGCCTGTTCGTGCCCATGGCGGAAGCCGTCGTCTTCGCCATGCTGGCCTCCTATGTGCTCTCGCGGACCCTGGTGCCGACGCTGGTGATGTATTCGATGTCCAGCCAACACGGCAGCCACCCGACAAGGATCGCGCAGTCTGGCCGGTTTCGCCGGATTCACCATGCCTTCGAAAGCGGATTCGAACGCTTCCGCGATCATTATGTGAGTCTTCTCGGCCATCTGCTCAAACACAAGGCCCGCTTCGGTTCTTTGTTCCTCGGTATCTGCCTGCTGTCCCTGGGGCTGGCCCCCCTGCTGGGAGAGGACTTATTCCCTGCCGTGGACGCGGGACAAATTCGCCTGCATGTTCGCGCGCCGTCCGGCACCCGCATCGAGGAAATGCCCAGGCTGGTGGATGCGGTGGAACGCGTCATCCGCGAACGCATCCCGGCGGACGAACTTGGCGATATCGTTGACATCATTGGCGGTCCCTACAGCACGCGCAACACCCTGTTTGGAAACTCGGGTACCGTGGATGCCGCAGATACCGAGGTCATGATTTCCCTCAACCCAGAAACTCACGGGCCAAGCGAATCTTACATCTCCGAACTGCGCATGGAGCTTCCGCACCGATTTCCCGGTGTGGAGTTCTTCTTTCAGCCGGCGGACCAAGTCAGCCAGACTCTCAATTTCGGCATTCCTGCCCCCATCGATATCCAGTTTGTTGGCGGAAAGCCAGACCAAGTCATGCCCCTGGTCGTTGACCTTAATAACCGCTTACGCGAAATTCCCGGTATTGTCGATGCCCATGTCTACCAACGCTTGAATAAGCCGGCTTTGGACCTCGAAATGAACCGGACACAACTTCAGCAATTGGGTTTGTCTGCCAGGGATGTGGCGCAAAATCTATTGCTCACGCTGAGCGGCAGTATGCAGACGGCCCCGTCCTATTGGTTGAATCCGGCAAATGGCAATACGGTTAATATCGGTGTGATGGGCAACCCCCTGAACCTGGATAGCATCGACGCGCTGATGCGGACGCCGGTTGCGGGAAGCACACTTAAGGAGCCTCAGGTCCTTGGGAACCTCGTCAGCCTGAAGCGCTCATTGCAGCCTGCCATGGTAACCCACATTAACGCCAACAATTCCTTCAACGTGTATGCCAATGTCGCAGGCCGGGACCTTGGTTCGGTTGGCCGGGAAATTGACGCCCTGGTGGCGGAGACAGTGTCCCTGCTGCCGAAAGGCGCGGAAATCGCGGTTCGCGGGCAGATCGAGACCCTACGCAGCTCATTCCTCGGACTGGGAACCGGGCTCGCCGTTGCAATCTTGCTGCTTTATTTGCTGTTGGTGGTCAATTTTCAATCCTGGCTGGACCCCCTCATCATCGTCAGCGCACTTCCCGCCGCTTTGGCTGGGATCTGCTGGACCCTGTTTCTCAGCGGAACCACATTGAGCGTACCAGCCCTTACCGGCGCGATCATGGCTATGGGTGTAGTCACGGCCAATAGCATCCTGCTGGTGTCTTTCGCGCGCACACGCCTGGCGGAGGGCGTGCCTCCAGTCACGGCTGCACTGGAAGCCGCGGCGACTCGCCTTCGGCCCGTGCTCATGACCGCATTCGCCATGATCGTTGGCATGCTTCCCATGGCCTTGGGCTTTGGGGAAGGCGCCGAGCAGAATGCCCCATTAGGCAGGGCGGTGATAGGCGGCCTTGCCTTCGCCACCGCATCGACACTGTTATTTGTACCTCTGATTTTTGCTGGCGCCCATCGCTGGCTCGACCACCGCTACTCAACCCGCGCCCTTTCAGCAACGTCCTGAACCCATTCATGAACTCTCACCCGACATCGGCCGGTACGCTCGCCTCCAGAACACACGCGCATAGAACACTGGCGTGGTCAAAGCGAATCGGCTTCACCGTGCTCCTGGCACTGTCCACAGGCGGCGTGGCGCGGCTGGCCATCAACCAGCAACACGGGGAAGAGCTACGCCAGCGCACCCTGGCAAGTCTCCCGCGTAGCGTGATCACCGTTCACCCGAAGCCAGCAGAAAGTGGCCGGCGTATCGGCTTGCCAGCAACCCTGCGAGGCAACACCGAAACTCAAATATTCGCCCGCTGCGACGGCTATTTGAGCGCCTGGTACAAGAACATCGGCGACCAGGTCAGCAAAGGCGAGCTTCTCGCCGTCATCGATGTCCCGGAACTGGATCAAGAACTGGCGCAAGCCAAAGCCACCGTTGCCCAGGTCAGAACCCGCCTGGATCTGGCTCGTTCAACCTGGAAGCGATGGAAGATTTTGAGCCAGAACGATAGCGCTACTCCGCAGGAATACGATGAAAAGCGCAGTGCCGCACTGCAGGCCGAGGCCGACCTCGCAGCGGCCGAGGCAAACGTGAAAAGGCTGCAAAACCTCGAGGGCTATCGGCACATTATCGCCCCATTCGCCGGAGTCATTACACGGCGCAGCATCGATGTCGGCAATCTGATCACGGCCGGGAACCAGGAACTCTTCGCTCTGACACAGACCGATCCTCTTCGCTTAACCGTACAAGTACCCCAGATCTACTCGGCGGACATCCAGCTCGGCGGGGAAGTCACCATCAATTTTCCGGAAATCCAAGGCAAGCCCCGCAAAGCGCACATCGAGCACATCGCGGGCGCCTTGGACCCCATGACCCGCACCCGACAGGTCGACGTCATCCTGGAAAATAAGGATGGCCGCTTGCTCCCTGGCGCCTACGCCGATGTCAGCCTCACAATGAGGGGCAATTCGAGCGCCCTGATCGTGCCTGCCAACGTCCTGGTCATCGAGGCTGAAGGGACCCGTGTCGTGACGGTCGATGGGGAAAATCGAATCCGGTTTCGTCGAGTCGGCATTGGGCGAGACTTCGGCCGGGAAGTCGAAGTGCTGGAAGGAATTTCCCTGGACGATACCTTGGTAGCGAGTCCGTCCGACTTGCTCGTGGATGGCGAAAGTGTCAGTACGGCGCCAGTGGCCGAACGCAACGACACTTTGAAAACAGCAGGCGGTCGTTAACCCGACGATTCCCGGGCATCCCTAGAACCGCAGGGGGCCGCGTAGCCCTCGCCGTCTGAACTCATCCTGGATAGCGCTGCAAAGCTTGGCTGGTGGCCTGGAAAGGCGAAACTCGCCGAGTACGTGCTCAAGATAAAAGCAGGCTGCCCTCGGGTCTCCGCTCAAAGCGTAGTCCGCATAACGCCGAGCTATTGCATCCCAGCTTTTGGCATCCGGAAACGGAATGATCTCTGCCGACGTTTCAGTCATGCTCCGACAACCAAAAGCCATGGGCTTGCACAACTCCAAGAAAGCTCTGTGAGGCCTCGACAACCCCCTGCGCCATCACCTCACCTCTCCCCAGCATACGGTCCGGAGAACCCTGCCCGCGCGCGCGGCACACGCCGGCTTGCAGGCGCGCAGGCGGGTTTTCCAGCGTGCTTCGACTACTTGTGCGCCTGGAACGGATGATCGGTGATGGCCTTTTTAGAAACGACCTCTGCAGCGCTGGGCTCTCCGGTCACGGCACGTTTGATTGCAATCCGGGTTGCTTCGTAATTGAAATCCTGAATCTTTGTGTCGTCCTCGGCCAGCCAATGGATGAACACACCAACCGAGACGAAAATGTCCTCGGCCTCTTCGGCCGGGATCGTGCCATCCTCCACTGAATCCGCGACTGCCAGCGCGACGCCGCGCTGCGCGGGTCCGAAGATCTGAGTGGCCTGTTTTCCATTCTTGATGGTCACTTTGTTGTAAAGGACCGTATGCGGCTTCACCGCCAGGTTGGGTGCCACGACCGCCAGAAGTGTTGTGAAACCGTCCTTGTTATTGACCAGCGCACTGGCAAACGCGGTTTCCGCCGCACTGCCCCGGGGCCCAAGAATGAGATCGATGTGTGCGATCTCGTTGCCGTCACCGACCAGCGCCTCGCCAACCAATAGTTTATTGATCTTAGCCATTTAGAAATTACTCCAAAAAACCATGGGATTTTCAAATTGAAAGATGGGCGGCGTCAGCAAGTAGGCACGCGCCGCCTCAAAGGTAAAATGGCAATATGCATGCCACGAATAATTAGGTTTATTCCGCGCCTTTCCGGCACCAATTCATAGTTGCTGTCCAGTGAAGAGCAGTATCTGCTGCCTGAGTGACTGCACGTAGGCACAAGCCAACTAAATTGCAGCGCTTTGCGCACCCCAGACCTATGAGCATCTGTTGCATGGCCCACTGCCAAGACTCAATTTGCTGGTAGTCAGGCAGCCAGGCGTATGTCCTAACACTCCCGAAGCGAAACCGGGCCAAGCACCACGCCACTTTGCAGACCCTCAACCGGTGGCATGGCTTCTGCTGACAGGCCTATTACCAAAGTCGCGCGAAGGGCACGATGCCCGTGCCGCCAATTCAAAACACTGCTGTAAAGGGTTTACTTATGGATGTGCTAACCATATGGGAATCAGATGACTTGCGCATATCCCAGGCGAGGAACATCTATTTGCCAGGGTATCTCGTTATTGAAAGGCGTGGCCCGACCGCACGGTCCACAGGAACGACACGAGAGCGAAGCACAGCGATCGATTCTGCACTGGAACTCGCTAAATCCATCCTGCGAGACTGCCTTAGCCCAATGCGGATCTACGAGCTTGACTTTGCAAACTCGGATTCCATCGCCGTCCTTCATGTAATACCAGGCAATGCCGAGGTCATGCGAGCAGTCTCCCGGGACACGGGATCCGCTCCGGAAACTCAGGTGGAAATTGCGAAGGCAATATGGGAAGCCTATGGCATGAATCGTACGATCTATAGTGCCGTTGAAATCTTGAATTTTGTCGCGCATGCACGCGCATACTGCCGAAGCCTGCATGCTCAGGAACCCGTTCGTGATCAACCCCGTTGGCCCTCCAGCCAACGAGGCGCCCCGACAGTCCTTTAACAAAATGAGCGAGAGGAGAATTGGTCCTGCCTAGCCAGCGACAGTGGTTGCCTTGCTCCGCTGTGTGTCCATCTCACAGACCAAGTACCCGGCCGCTTTGGGCCGGGTGACATTCGCTCAGTTTAGGCCTTCTCCTTCAATCCGGTTTCCGCCTCGCGCGGCCGTCGTAGAAAGGCCGAAATAGCCGTAAAGTTCAGGTGCTTTCAACAGCGTCGCTTTGATCCTTTTGGCTGACGCCGGAGAAGTATCGTTTCGGCGCAGATTGCCTACAGCAGGATCACTGGAATCCAAAATGGCATCCGCGACCGCTAGCCCCAGGAGTTGCCCTTGAAGATTGTCGAATCCAAAATGAACGCCCAGATAAAGCCGACTGGCACCGTTCTCCAACTGGGCCTGACTGAATGTGCCTACCTGCCGGGTCGTATTGACGCCGGTACCGTTGTTTGTACCTGTCAGCCAATCGAGCGTCCCCAGGGTCGCCGCGCTGCCATCGGGCTTGACGCGGTCTCCGAAGAACGCACGCAGGATTTCAAAGCCCGCCGCACCCGTGGCACTATGCCCGGCAGTGTTGGAAGGGTGCGACGGAGTGGAGGCCAAAGGGCGCCAAGTGCTGTAGTCATTTCGGACCGCCCCATCCGCATCAGCATTCAATGCGGTGATAGGACGCCAAAACTTCTGTTCATACTTGGATGCAAAGGCGGCAAGGCGGGCATCAGCGACGACTGAGTCAAGCAGAGCGAACAGTCGAGCGTTCTGATCCAGGGTATAACCGCGGGAAATCGAGGCGATCCGGGCAGCTTCATTCACGAACAGCTCGGCGTCGATCTTGTAATACAAAGCCTGGGCGGTCTGATCGGCGCTGCGCACACTCGAATCGTCCTTGCCGTAGGCTTCAACATAGGCCAGCTCGTGCTGGTATTCGGCACTACCCAGCTGCGGCGAAAGCGGCACTTTAGCGACCAACCCGGCCTTCTGCAGTGTGCTGAGGCCAAAGGGCGTGACGTCACGCCAATTCAGATCTATGCCTGGGCGACCCTGAATTTTGCCCGCGTCATCGAAACCTGTGGGGGCGCCCGTAACCGGATTGACCACTCCCGCGGCGTTACTCTGACGCCACAGTCCCAAGCCAGGATTCGAACTTGGGGTCAATGCGGCGCCATAGACCGTAACCGGCGCCGCATTATCAAAACGGCGCGCTGCAATGGCTGCGGCGGCTGCATTCTTGCCCGCCGTGAGGCCGGGATTGTCGGGTTCGATCTGCTGTTCCGACAAATACGAGTTGAGTTGTCCATCCAACCAAGCGCGCACCCCGGACCAACGGGCATCGGCGCCAATGGCAGGATCCGGTAATTGATTGAGCAGCACATCGTGCGCAGCCTGCGCGGCTGCAGCTGACGCGGAACCGGCATTGTTGGCCTCATAGTAGTAAGCCTTCGGCGCAAAATGGTCAATCGAATTGACGGCATCAAAAACCGCCCGGGCAGCGATAGCTTCTATGCGAGTGCTTAGGTTTGAGTTCAGCGCAACTCCGCTACCGGTTGTGCCATTGAAACCTTTCGTTGCCTTGACTGCGATCTCGTTCCAGTCTGTCACGGCGTCCGCGTAGACAACACAGGGCGGCATCGACGCCAGTACAAATGCGACCGCGACGCGCAAAGTAGAAGGCAATCTTTTGGCTTTCTCTGACATGAATGACTCCAAAATGGTGTTGAAAAGTCCCTGCCCGGACTGGCCTCCCCGGGATGGCAGCCTGTCATTGGCTATCAGGTCGATTTTTCCTCACACATCGCGTGCCAAGTGCCAAACGATTGGACTGGAAACGAAAGGGCAAAAAGGATTCTCGCTCCCCTGACTGCCCAAAGACAGCACCTGCTGCGGTTCTGACCCTCGACCAACAGCTTCAGTGTGCCGCCCATCGATTCCGTGACTGCAAGACAGCAGGCATCCCACAATTCTGCACACCAGACCACAGCCGCTCAGGCTTCAACACTTTATGTGATTGCTTTGCAAACACTTCCAAGATGGCACCGATCTTGTGAGATGACCTGGGCATGCGCGGCACTGATATCAGTACCCGCGTGCCATTCACACACCAATTCGGAGTCAAAAATGATAAATGCCACCAAAACCGCACTCTTAGTAACGGCTCTGGTCTCGGCCTCACCTTGTATTGCGGCTGACACCGTACTGCAGTTCGACCGAGGGATTGGTTCCGCCCTGCCCTTCCGGGTGAACAACAACTCAACACCCGCGGACTTGAAGGATGATTATCCGGAGCCCAATAACTTTTTCGCGGGCATTGCCGACGCGCCCATTGTCAATGCGGGCGGACAGGTATGGATCATCGATGACTTCAAGGCGAAGATTCAGGATGATGGGAGCATTTCCGCACAGGGGAAAGGCCTGCTTCTCGGCGGTGGCAGCAACATCGGCTCACGCGGAGGGCCGCGTCAGGTCTACGCATCGCTGTTTGTTCGGCACTTGCCTGTGCCGCCCGCAACCGTGCCGACCTTTTCCGGTCCTTACAATTCTGATCCAGTGGATCTTGATGCCAATGGAGATTTCAATATTCAAGGAGTGCTGCGCGATGGAAATGGCTTGACGCCCTCAGAATGGGGGGATACGGAGGACAATCGCCCCATCCTGCTGATACGCAATGTGGCTAACAACAATTGGTTTGCGGCAGGCATCCTGAAAGGCAACTGAGCAAGCGGGCTCAACTATCTCTCTCTACGGCAAACGCGGGTCGGGCGGACGCCGACCCGCTCCTTTAGCCAAGGCCTGTCATCTAACGATCGCCGGTGTCGATGTGGCCGGTCCGATCCCAACAATCTGCAAAATGACATCACCTTCCTTGGCGCCGTCATAGTGTACTTCCTTGCCAAAGTGCGTCACGAAACTGCCGGCAGGGACTGGTTTGAATTCATCAGGCTTATAATCGGACCCTGTTCCGACCCACCAGGTTCCTGAAATCACCGTAATGAATCGGTCGTTCGGGTGCGAATGCGGTTTGCTGTTGTGATGCGCCTTCCACTTGTTGAGCACCACGTATAGGCCCGGTTTGGCGGGATCCCCCACCAGGACGGCAGACTCGGACCCTCCCGGATTTGCCACCCATTTGATCTGTTCCGGCAGTTTAATCGAAATGGCTTTGGGGTCTAGCTCCGCGGCCTTGCCATCGGAATAGCAGGCCGTTAGCACAGCAACAGCGGCGAAGCCGGCCCATCGCCCGGAAGTTGTTCTCAGATTCATGGAAGTTCCTATAGTTCAAACAGAGATACGCAGCTTGCAAAGTCGAGGCCGAAGAAGAGGTCAAGGCCTCGAATCACCACACCTCGACGTTCAAGTCCGCTCTGAGATGCGCGACTGCCTTTCCACCAACAGATTTGCGCATCGGCTGCACCTGGGGCATCAGCGGCGGCGAAAATGAGGTTTCCTCACTTGCCGAGCAGCGGCTGTCCCGCCTCCCCGGCAAAGCGCGACCGGAACCAGCGCTTGAGCGTCGCCTTGTCGTAACGAAGAGCGTCCTGGGGACTGAACTCGGTGAATCCGACCATGGCCCGGTAATTCAGGTCCGTGACCAGTTCCCGCTGTTCAGCCTTGACTCGCCCCGCCGCATCGGTCCAGCGGTACTGAAGATCGTACCTCGGCGGATACAAGTCACTCAGGATACGCGTCCAGATGAGGTTGGGACTCCGCCATGGCTCAAATCCCCCCGCCATGTCGATATTCCATACCACGATCTCCAACTTGTCGCCCTTGGGCAGGTATAACTCCCCCAACTGCTTGAAGTACTTGCTGAACTGATTCATGAGGTCGGCTTGGATCTTCGGCGTTGAGCCGGCGCTGAGTTGGAGATCTTTGTAATTCTCGGGGTGCTCGAACCTCACCGAGACATCCGCCCGCACCGCCGGGGCAACCACCAAACACGCTATCAGCAACAAACTGGCCGTCGTCTCTCTGCTCATAATGAATGCTCCACAGGGCGTGGACCCTGGCAGTAAGCAGTCGAAGAAGTCTCGAAATACATCGCTTTGACACTTCCTCCGTAAAAAAAGTGCCTCCCGTCGAGCTGGCAGCACTACGCATGCCAGTTCCTCGGCACGATAGCTGCTAAGCCGAAGGACCAATCCCAATGCCTTTCGGAGGCGGCATGCAAAGCGTCGAATACGGGGCGAAAAGGTCTCGCCTCGAGTCTTTCGCCAGACTGAACCAACTCGCCCTCGGCGGCGCGACAGCACTCGCAATTGCAGTCCTGCCCCATCTCGCGGCAAGCGCTCCCAGCGTCTACCCCACCGGAACAACGCTCTATGACCCCATCCGCGCCTACAATTCCTTCGTGCTATTCACCGGCGGCGACAACATCGCGCACCTGATAGACCTCAACGGCAATTCGGTGCACGAATGGCAAGACGCCGCCGGCCACAGCACGGCCATTGACCCGGCCCTCAATGGCGGGCGTAAAGGCCATGTGTTCCTGACCCTGGAAATGGCTGAAGGCAAAGGAACTGGCCTGATCCCGGGGCAAATCAACCGGCGCATCGCCAAGACCATTGGAGAAGTGGATTGGCAAGGCAGGCCAGTTTGGACCTTTGGCGCCAAGGCGCCCGGCGGCGCTGCTCAGCAGCACCACGACTGGGCGCGTCTGCCCAATGGAAACACCGTGGTGCTCGCGAACCTAGTTCACCCTGTGAAAGGGTTCAAACAGCCTCAAGTCCTGGACGATGTGGTCTATGAAGTCGATCCGACGGGTGTGGTTGTCTGGCGCTGGGTCGCGTCAGACCATCTATCTGAATTCGGCTTTAGTGCGGCAGAATTGAAATTGGTCCGCGGGGCGCGCACCGCGGACTATCTGCACGTGAACAACCTCAAACCCGTCGGGCCCAATCATTGGTTTAAAGAGGGTGACATTCGCTTTCACCCGGACAACCTGATCTTCGATGCCCGCAACGCCAATTTCATTGCGATCATAGACCGCAAAACCGGAAAGGTGGTTTGGCGACTGGGCCCCCACTATCCCGCGGCTTCCGCCGAAGGACAAAGCCCGCGCCAGGTACCTCGGCCCGTGGATCAGATCAGCGCCCAACACGACGCCCACATTATCCCAGAGGGATTACCTGGGGCTGGAAACCTGTTGGTATTCGACAACCAAGGCCTGGCCGGCTACCCGACTGCGGACTTACCGAGAACCGGCGGCTCGCGAGTGCTGGAAATCAATCCGGTCAACGAAGAGATCGTCTGGCAATACACCGGGGAAAGCTCCGGCGGCCCTGCCTGGTCCTTCCGTAGCACTCACATCAGCGCCGCCAGAAGGCTTCCCAACGGAAATACCTTTATCGACGAGGGACAGAGCGGCCGGTTGTTCCAGGTGACACGCGAGGGAGACATAGTGTGGGAATATGTGAATCCCTATTTCAAGACCGCGACCGACCCGGTTACCGGCAGGCCCACGTACAACAATCAACTTTATCGCGGCCAACCCGTTCCATATGACTGGGTGCCGGATGCTACGCCACACTCAGAAGAGTCAGTCAAAGCGCCAGTAACGGCATTGTTCCGCGTTTCTCAGACCAAGCCCTGATAGTCTCGGCTCCAACTGTTCGCCCGCCATCAGACCTGTTGTTTAGGCAGCACCGACTGTCCGGTCATCAACATGCGGGCCAGGTTTGTTGCGAATCGAATCCGGCCACAAACCAAAGTTCAACCCAGGTCTGATAAGGAACCCGTCCGAAAGAGACCAGATAGGTACGGATTTCGCATTGGACCCCTGCGACACACAACACCGATTCAACGGTAATACCAAATTTTGGAGAACCCATGAGAGCAGCAAGATATCCCATCCTAGCCTCAGCCGTAGCCCTGATTGTGACTGGATGCGCCACAACTCCCGAAGACCGGGTACACGAAACCGCGCATACACTGAACGTGGCCGGTGTGAAAGGTTTGGAGTTTTCCGGCAATGGCCAATGGTATCAATTCGGACAAGCCCCGAACCCGACTCTGCCCTGGCCGCCCTATCAACTTAGCCAGTACTTGGCAGACATCGACTATGCGACGCCTGCCGCCCGGGTGCAGATCACCCGAAAACAGATCATCGAACCGGGCCGCTCGCGCCCAACTCCGGTGGAGCAGAAGGTCCAACAGTCCATCAACGGCAGCACCGCATGGAATGTGGCGGTACCCAATAATTCGGCGCCGGGCACCCCGCCTGCCACCACTTTGCAGGCTGCCGCCGTGGAGGAACGCACTGCCGAAATTTGGTCAACTCCTCAGGGCTTCCTTAAGGCTGCTGTGGCAAACAACGCGACTGCGACAACTGGAGACCAGGGGATCGAACTAAGCTTTGCTGTTGGCGGCAAATACAAGTATGTCGGGCATATCAACGGCCAAAATCAATTGGATAGCGTCAAGACCTGGATCGATAACCCGGTACTGGGCGACACCCTGGTAGAAACGAAGTTTTCCGAGTACAAGGACTTTGGTGGCATCCATTTTCCCGCTCATATCACGCGCAGCCAGGGCGGGCATCCAGTGCTTGACTTGAACGTGACCGAAGTCAAAGCAAACCCGCAGGCTGACTATTCCGTGCCTCTGGAGATTGCCGCTGCGTCCACGCCGACCGTCGCCGTCAAGAGCGAGAAGCTTGCCGATGGGGTGTTTTACCTGACTGGTGGCACCCACCACAGCGTCGCCATCGAGCAGCGCGACCACATCGTGCTGGTAGAAGCTCCGCTCAATGAGGAACGATCACAAGCCCTGATTGCTAAGATCAAGGAAATCATACCGGGTAAGCCCATCAAGTATGTAGTGAACACCCATGCTCACTTCGATCACTCCGGCGGACTGCGCAGCTTCGTGGACACCGGCGCCACCATCGTGACCGAAGACGCCAATAAGGACTACTACCAGCACGTCTGGAAGAATCCTCACAGCCTGAAGCCCGACCGCCTGGAACAATCCAAAGCGACCCCAGTCTTTTCGTCATACACGGGCTCCCATGTACTCTCCGATGGGAAGCGTACGATCGAAATCCATTCCATCGCCGGCAATAGCCACAACGACGCCTTTGATCTGATTTACCTGCCCAAGGAAAAAATCTTGATCGAAGCCGACGCTTACACCCCCTTGCCGGCAAATGCGCCGCCGCCCGAAACGCCCAATCCTTACACCGTCAACTTGTATGAGAACATCGGCAAGCTGAAGCTGAAGGTAGACAAGATCGCGGCGCTGCATGGACCCGGGGTTGTCTCGCTAGCGGATTTGCGCAAGGCGATCGGCATTACCACGGCTGCGAAATAGGACGCCCCGTGTCGGCGGGGCCACCAATGGCCCCGCCACTTCTGAGTGTGGAATCGCCTTGAGACCCATCAAATGGCAACATTCAAGCTCCGTATCAATGGTGTGAAGCCAGCCGTCCCGGTTCCACCGGGGTTGTTGGGGAAACACACTGTCGGCGCTGACATTCCATTACTCACACCCGAACATCCAACGTTCGGATGCTGTAGTCAACAAGGACGCCCTCTACGCCTGAATTGCCGTTCATGACCGGAATCGTCCGCCTGGCCCTCTCGCGGCCTTATACGTTCATTGTCTTCGCCATCGCAATTCTCATCGCCGGCACACTCTCTGCCTTGCGGACCCCCGTGGACATTTTCCCCGGCATAGACATTCCGGTCATCGTGGTCGCTTGGCAGTACACGGGGCTCTCACCAGACCAGATGTCAGGACGCATAACCACGCCCTATCAAAGAGTGCTAACTACTACCGTCAACGACATCGAGCACATTGAAGCCAACTCCTATAACGGTATCGGTATCGTCAAAATCTTCTTCCATCCCAACGTCGACATCAGCGTCGCGAACTCTCAGGTCACAGCCGTTTCGCAAACTATGCTGAAAAACTTTCCGCCCGGCGCAACGCCGCCCATGATCCTCAACTACAGTGCCGCGACGGTGCCGATTCTCCAACTGGCACTGTCCGGAAAAGGCATGACGGAACAAATGTTGGCCGACCTGGGCATGTTTGCCCTGCGCGCGCGGCTTACAACGGTTGCCGGCGCCTCAATACCATGGCCGTTCGGGGGAAAATCTCGGCAATTGCAGATAGACCTCAACCCGGAGGCATTACGCGCACGCGGACTCTCCGGACAAGATGTGGCCAACGCGCTGGCGTCGCAGAATCTGCTCACACCCGCCGGCACGCAAAAGATTGGGGAGTTCGAATACTTTATCCAACTCAATAATGCCCCAGTCGATTTGGCCGCTCTCGGCGCAATACCCATTCGAAATGTGAATGGAGCGCTGGTGTTTATTCGAGACGTGGCCACTGTGCGTGATGGCAGCGCCGTCCAGACCAATGTCGTCCACGTGGATGGCGCACGTTCGGCACTGTTGCAGATTTTGAAGAACGGCGCGACATCCACCTTGGACATCATCGCCGGCATCAAAAACATGGTGGAGGCGATCAAACCCTCCCTTCCGGCCGCCTTGGAGGTGAAACCGCTGGCGGATCAATCGCTCTTTGTGCGTGCAGCCGTGAGCAGCGTAGTAAAGGAAGGTCTCATTGCAGCCGGATTGACCAGCCTGATGATTCTGCTCTTCCTTGGCAATGTGCGCGCCACACTGATCATCGCGATCTCCATTCCCCTGTCGGTCTTGGCTGCGATCGCAGCCCTGGCCGAACTCGGGGAAACCTTGAACATCATGACGCTGGGGGGACTGGCGTTAGCGGTCGGGATCCTGGTGGATGAAGCGACAGTCACGATCGAGAACATAAACTGGCATCTTGAGCAAGGCAAGGAAGTCGAACAAGCCATCCTGGACGGGGCTGATCAAATCGTTGTGCCCGCATTCGTATCTCTGCTGTGCATCTGCATCGTCTTCGTACCCATGTTTTTCCTGCAAGGCGTGGCGCGTTACCTCTTCGTGCCCATGGCGGAAGCCGTGATGTTGGCCATGCTCGCATCATTCATTCTCTCGCGGACTTTGGTGCCGACTCTCGCCAAGTATTGGCTAAAACCCCATGCGCCACACACCGATCTGCACGGAAATGACCTGGCGATGCCGCCCAGCAAGCAGGCCCTCGTTATAATCCAACGCCGCTTTGAAGCAGGGTTCGAACGCCTCCGCGGTCAATATGCAGCGACCCTGGAAATGGCTATCCAGTCCCGTTTTAGATTTGTCGCAGGATTCGCCGTTTTCGTTCTGGCCTCATTCCTGCTCGTCCCATTTTTGGGACAGAATTTCTTTCCGTCGGTGGACGCTGGGCAGATTCAAATTCATGTCAGGGTTCCGAACGGCACCCGCGTCGAGGAAACCGCAAACCGGCTGGCGGCCATCGAAGAGGTTATCCGCGGAGCCATTCCGAACAGCGAACTGAGCGTACTCGTGGACAACATCGGCATGCCCATTTCTTCCATCAACATGTCCTTTGCCAACAATGGTCTGGTTGGCTCTCAGGACGGCATCATCCAGATTTCCCTGCGTCCGGGGCACGGCCCCACCGAAGCCTATGTTCGAAATCTGCGGGAGATCTTGCCTCGGCGCTTCCCCGGAACCAGCTTCGCGTTCCTGCCCGCCGATATGGTCAGCCAGATCCTCAACTTCGGCTCTCCAGCCCCCATCGACATTCAGATTCGCGGCAATGACCTCAACGGGAATTTCGCATATGCGCACAGGCTGTTGGACAAAATCAGGCACATTCCCGGAGTCGCCGATGCCCGCATTCAGCAGGCGCGCAATAGCCCATTGCTGAATGTGGACGTGGACCGGACTCGCGCGCAGCTTGCCGGCGTAACTGAGCGCGATGTGGCAAACAGCCTGATGGTTCAATTGGCGGGCTCCGGGCAGGCAGCTCCGGCCTTTTGGCTCAACCCGCAAAATGGCGTTTCCTACCCCATCGTCATGCAGACGCCGCAGTATGCCGTGGACTCGTTACCCGCCTTGCAGAATCTGCCGGTAAATTCAACGGAGGCCCCTGCGCGCCAGGTACTGGGAGGGATCGCCGACATTCGCCGTGGGGTATCAAGCTCGGTGGTTTCCCAATATGACATTCAGCCTCTCGTACAGATTTACGCCACGACTCAAGGCCGCGACCTTGGCAGCGTTTCCCAGGAAATCCAAACCGTCCTCAATGAAAGCGCGGCCGAATTGCCCAAGGGCAGTAGCGCCGTCTTGTTGGGACAGTACAAGACCATGAGCGTTGCCTATTCCGGACTCAGTTTGGGGCTGGTCGCCGCAATCGTCCTTATTTATCTGGTCATTGTCGTAAATTTTCAATCGTGGATTGACCCACTGGTGATCATCAGCACCCTGCCCGCCGCCCTGGCCGGAATCGTCTGGATGCTGTTCGCGACCCGCACAACCTTGTCTGTACCCGCATTGACTGGCGCCATCATGTGCATGGGCGTTGCAACCGCGAACGCTGTCCTGATCGTCAGCTTCGCCCGCGAGCGCCTTGCGCAAAATGTTCCGGCCACCAGTGCCGCCATCCAAGCAGGAGTTGTCAGGTGCCGGCCGGTGTTGATGACGGCACTCGCCATGATCATTGGAATGGTGCCCATGGCTTTGGGTCTGGGCGAAGGAGGCGAACAAAACGCGCCTCTGGGGCTGGCCGTCATCGGAGGCCTACTATTTTCCACCATTAGCACACTCCTTTTCGTACCCGTCCTGTTTTCCATCGCACATACCCGTTCGCATCACACCGCCCCGACCAGCGCCCATTCAGGAGACTCGCATGCCGCCACAGCCTGACACTGTTTCTTCATCCGCAAAACTGCCGAAACTGGGCCGGAGCGTGATCGTACTCACTTCTTTCGCTGCATTCGCCGTCTGCTTCGGATTGGTCAGTCGGGCTCAAGACCAGCTTAAACTCCAGCAATGGACAGAGATGCACGCCACGCCGAACGTCGCCATTGTCCATCCGACCGCGGCAACCGAATCGGCGCACCTGGAGCTGCCTGGCCGAATTGAAGCCTTCTCTCAGGCACCCATCTTCGCCCGCGTGAGTGGCTATTTGAAATACTGGAATCTCGATATTGGCGCTTCGGTGAAGGCCGGACAGGTTCTGGCGGAAATAGAAACGCCGGATCTCGATCAGCAACTGATGCAGGCCAAAGCCGATGTCGCCACGGCCGAAGCCGATGCCAAATTCGCTGCATCGACGGCACGACGCTGGCGGATGCTGCTGGACAGTGACTCGGCCGCTCAACAAGAGGTTGACGAAAAGCTGGCCGACGCAGCGGCGAAAGAGGCAGCTCTTGGTTCGGCCCGGGCCAACCTGCAGCGGTATACCGCAATGAAGGGATTCACCCGCCTGATCGCCCCTTTCGACGGCATCATCACCAAACGCAACACTGATGTCGGCGCACTCATCGCTGCGGGCACGGGTGCAGGCCAAGAGTTGTTCACCCTGGCCCAAGTCAAGAAGCTGCGGGTATATGTGAGCGTCCCGCAAAGTTTCGCACCTCAAGTACACACGGGCATACGTGCGCGAATCACTGTCCCGGATCAGCCAGGCCGCAGCTATGGTGCAGAAGTCGCCGCCACCGCAGGTGCCATCGACGCCGCAAGTGGCACCAGTCTGGTCCAGTTGTTACTGGACAATACGGAAGGGAACCTTCTACCTGGCGGCTACGCTAACGTGAAACTTGAATTGCCTGGCAACACATCGGCACTGAGCATTCCTGCCAGCGCCTTGGTCCTGGATGCAAGAGGCGCGCAAGTGGCGACGCTGGGCATCGACAACCGCATCTTGCTTAAGCCGGTCATCATCACCCGGGATCTGGGCAAGACCATTGAAATCTCCGACGGCATCCGTGCCGACGAGAGGATCATCGACAATCCCCCCGACGGTGTCGCAAGCGGCGATGAGGTCCGCGTGGCCGACGTCAATTCAGGAGCCGCCGGCTGATCATCACATCTCACCAATCATGGAGTAGCCCACATGCACGAAGACCTCCAACGCCGCGAGTTCCTGGCCACCGCCGCAGCAGGCGCAACCCTCGCGGCCCTGTCGCCAAGCGCACTGGCAAGCAAAAGCGATGCCGACGTCGCGATCCCTCCCCTGCAACTTGCATTCGCAAGCCAACACCAGGCGAAGCCTTTGCCTTTTGACCCAGCCAAGTTGGACGGAATCTCTGAAAAACTGATCAAGTCCCACTGGGAAAACAACTACGGTGGGGCTGTAAAAGCTCTCAACGCCGTCAAGCAAAAATTGGCTGAACTACTTCAGGACACCAACCTTCCGGCCTATTTCTACAACGACATCAAACGAGAGCAACTGGTTCGCAATGGGTCCGTGGTTTTACATGATCTCTACTTCGGCAATCTCGGGGGGCGCGACAAACCGGACGCCTATCTCGAGAAGGCATTCAACGAAGCCTTTGGATCCGCGGCAAATTGGGAAAAGGAATTTAAGCGCATCGGCAACGGTCTCAGCGGGGGGTCAGGCTGGGTCGTGCTGGGGCTCAACCTGCACACAGGTCTGCTGGAAAATTACTGGCAATGGGACCACCAGCACGCGCCCAGTGCCACCCTCCCGGTCCTGGTCATGGACTTATACGAGCACGCCTACCAGATGGATTACGGTGCCGCGGCGCAGCAATACATCGACGCATTTTTTCGCAACATCAACTGGGAAATCGTTTCTCAACGCCTGGACAAGGCCCGGCGGGCCCGCGCAGTCCTGCTGATGGATAACTCCCGCTGAAATCATCTGGCATAAGCTGCTCGTCGCGGGCCCAGTCACGGGGAGATAGATCTCGGTGACTGGGCCTTTCCACACCAGCCATCTGGAGTGCGGCCACCAATTCGTTTACCGCCCAAGCCAGGTCGAGGCAACGCCTTGACGTCGCTGCCTCATCAACTCACCAAAATTCCTGGAAGCCGGGGCGGTCAGCCCCCTTCCCTGTATCGTTTCCAGCACCCCTGCTTAAGGCATGCTCGCTCATCAGCAGTTGAGTCTGGCGCGTTTCATGCCGGCAGTGTCGGAGGGGCGCGAAATGCTTCCATAAAAGCAATGCATCTATTTGTTAATTCGATTGTTATTTAAGAACCCAGGTCATTTTCAGCATCCAGGCTGAGAGCCGAAAAGCTGGCCCGCGAATTGCGATGAGGGCATCACGTGTCCTTATAACAAGCGTGAGCATCGAGCCAATGACCAGCCCCGGAAAATCAATCCCGCAGTCTCGACGACATCCCCGGCGTGAAGCCACCACCAATCACCGTTCGGCACTCGCCCTGGCTGTTTCCTCGGCAATCGCGATAGGCGATCCGGCATTCGCCGCCAATGACAAAGTCGTGGAGGACTTGCAGGCGGAAGTCGCACGCTTGAAAGAAGCCCTCAAAAAAAAGGACGAAGAGCTTGCGGCACAAAAGTCAGCTACGCCGATTCCACAGGGCGAAGAAATTCCGGTATCGGCCCCGCCCGGCTCTGAGCTTCCTGTTAGCGAACCACCCGGAACTCCTGCTATTGCGGAGGCTCCTCCAGAAGAACCCAAGGCACTCGGTGAAGTGGTCGTCCGAACCAACCGGGGTCTAAAAAAATTGCATGATGTGCCCAAATCGGTCTCGGTCATCACCGGCGAACAATTGCAGGAAACGGGCGCTTATAACCTTGCCGACTTCTCCAAACGCTCCGCCAACTTGAGTCGTGATACCGGAAATCCCCGTACACTGGCCTTGTCCATACGCGGCGTCGGACGCAAGGGCATCACCGAAGCACAAGATCCCAGCGTACTGACTGGAGTCGACGGCATCAGTTTCGCTTACAACTCACTGGCCACATGGGATCAAGTGGATGTTGAGTCGATCGAAGTCAACCGCGGGCCCGGCGGAACCTATGGCGGCAAGAACTACAGCCTGGGCAGTGTCAACATCACAACCAAGGCACCCTCCTTCACTTCTGGGGGGCGCTATGCCATGCGATACGGTATCAACGACACATTCTACGGCGACGCTTCATACGGTGGTCCGCTGATCGATGATTTGCTCGCGTGGCGCGGCACCTTCTTCGTCCACAAGCAAGCGGGCGTCTATCAAAACGACTACGACCTCGGGCGACGCACTTATATCGACACCAACCAGATCTCAGGACGTACCCAGTTTCTGTTGACTCCTTCGGACAATTTCACCGCGCGCCTGCGAGTCGATGTGGAGCCCAAGACTCAGCAGAATTTCAACGGTCTCAACTTTTTTCATCCGCTACCCGCGACCTACACCGATGGCAATGGCTGGAACGCCACCGCCACCGCCGATAACCGCTTGCAACGCGGCTATTTCAAACAATTGCCGGGTTATGGCACCACGAGCTATTACAACTACTACAACGGCACTCAGAACAACGACAACCAGCAGCCCTTGCAGACCGGCATGCATGGCGTGACCGGCGACATGAACTGGAACCTTGGTTCTCATACCATCACCTCGATCACCGGCTGGAAAGACTTCGATTTCGACGCGCGCAATGACGAGGGCACGCCTTACGACGTCACTTTGCAGAGTGGCGGTGGCGTACGCTATGAACAGTTCTCCCAGGAATTGCGGCTTGCCTCGGAAAAGGGTGGTCTGCTGGACTACGTGACGGGTCTTTACTACATCAAGACGCAAACCGAAGTGGACGCCAAAAACGGCTGGGGATCCGATGCCGGCTACTGGTTTGCAGGCGGCAACCCGCAGTTGTATGACAACCCTGCCGGCACCCAGGTGCATAGCGGCCCCATTACCGGACGCGTTTACACCAAGTATGTTTACGATCCACTGGCGAACGGCAAGAGCCTGGAATATGCAGGCGTCTATGGCCGTCTGACTGCCACACCGGGCGGGCGCTATCTGTTAGGCGACGCATTGAACGGGCTGCGTACCAATGGTCAGCAACAGATCAAGAACGAAAGCCCCGCCGTCTACGGCACTGCCAACTGGCACGTCACCAATGACTTGACCGTCACCACGGGCCTGCGCGCCACCTATGAAGACCGCACCACCACCGGTTGGAAACAGATTACCGACAATGGTTATGGCGGTATTCTCAACCCGAGTGTCTCGACCTTCGGCGTTAAGTTGGGCGGCTTCGATTCCATCAACGTTTCGGCAGCATCCGCAGGTGGATACAATGCCATCGGCCCCGATGGTCGCTGGCACACCTACAACTACGACAAGGACTTCAACCCCAAAGTCGATTTCAACACGTATGTCGTAAACAACAAGATCGTCAGCAAGGAAAAGTGGGTCAAAGCGGGGAAACCAAACGACGCCACGAGTTATGCCACCAACGACGGCTTTTACACCAACGGTCAGAAGAAGGGGCTGGGCACCGATGTCAGCAACGCCTCCAAGGTCGAGGGTGAAAGCAATATCATCCGTGTCGTCTCCGGAGCCAATGGCACCGCGATCACCACGGATAAGGCTCACTATGACCAGGCTCTGAAAGCGGCCAACCGCGCTGCGAAGAAATACTTTGGTACGGACAAGACATGGGACACCCTGACCCCTGCCCAAAAGCGCCAGATTGCAGATGCCCAGAACCTGCGCAAGGCCCAGATCGGCCCTGTCTACAACACCGTCACAGCAGAGCCCTTCCGCAAAGTCCAGCTCACGTCCCTGCTTAGTCCTCAGTTCAAGATCAATGAGGAAATGACGGCTTACGGCACCTGGCAACATGGAGAAAAGGCCGGTATCGCACAAATCGTCAACGGATTGTCCATGCAGGCTAAACCGGAAGTGACCGAGTCCTTCGAAATCGGCCTGAAATCCTTCTTCTTTGATAATGCCCTGACCATCAATACCGATGTGTTCTATATGGACATATCCGACTACCAGCAGGCCATCCAGGTCGTCGACCAGTACACCACGGACCTCAACAACGATGGCACCCTCTACTACACGACCGCGACTTTGAACGCCAAGAAGGTCAAGGCCTGGGGTGTCGAGTTGGACGGCGTGTACACGGGGCTCCCCCATACATCCCTGCGTTTCGCCGCGGCTTACAACGATGCCTGGTATGCGGACTTTAAGAACTCTCCCTTGGCACCCGAGCAGGATCCAACGTCTCCCCAATACAAAAATAATCCCTACCAGGATCTGTCCGGCAAGCGGCTGCCAGGAGCGTCACTATTCTCGTTCAACGTGGGCGGCGAATACCGCTATCCAGTGTTCGACGGCTACGATGCCCACACCAGCCTGAATTACGCCTTTCAAACGGGCTACAACGCCGACGTCACGCTTTCAAAATACGGTTGGGTGAATGGATACGGCCTACTTGATGCCGCTATCGGGCTGGGCCGTAAAGATCGCACCATCGACATTAGCTTCTTGGTTCGCAATTTGCTTGATACCCAACCAATCGCCCAAGGGTCCCAGACCGGAACTCTGCAAACCGCGCCTCGTTGGTATGGCGTGGTTTTAAGCGGACAGTTCTAAACAATAGCGCCGGATTGACCCGGCGTAACACCGTGCATGTCTCCTCGGCGTCCCTGCCGGTATTTGATGGGCCCTCCTAGCGGGCCCTTTTTTTAATGCCATGAGCCTCAGAACGACGAAAGAAAGCTGGCCCACATGAATTTCGGCACATCAAGCCGAAGCGGAGAACTCGAATGAAGACCAACTTGTTATTGCTGGCCTGCGTGTCGGCCGCGGTTATGGCGAACCGCGCCCATGCAGAAGGGCCCCTGCCGATCGTGAGTTATGAAGGCCTCCTGCCGCAAACAGAGAGCCCTGCCTTGAGTAAACGCATCAGTTTCAGCCTGTACGACACGCAGGACGCACAGACAGCGTCATGGGGACCACAACAGTTCGACAATGTCGCCATCCTTAACGGACGATTTAACGTTCTCCTCGGCACCACCGATACGTCCGGCCGCCCCTTGCCGGACCTGTCAGGCTCGGCACCCCGCTATCTCGCTATTACGGTGGACGGGCGCGAACTGCAACCGCGACAACGACTTCTCGCAGCGCTCTCCGGACTACCCGCATCGCAGACTTCCAGTACCGCTGCGACTCCTGATCGGCCTGATCCTCCGAATCCTAGCGTTCCGGTTGGGAGCATCATCGCTTATTGGAACGCGCAAGCACCGGCAGGCTGGCTTCCGTGCGACGGATCGAACATACCTGAGGGCCCCCAGTACGAGAAGCTCAAACAATTGACCGGTCAACGGGTTCCCGACTTGCGAGGACTGTTCCTTCGCGGACTGGGACAGCACGAACAGTCTAGCTACAGATATCCAGGCGATGTGACGCGACGTCTCGGTGAGTTTCAGTTGGACGATTTCAAAGCGCACGCCCACCCATTCGATGACTATACATTCTCCGAAAACACGGGCACCGCTGGTAACGCGTGGGGTCATTCAGGACGGTCAGATATCGATAACTCACCGGGCAGTCCCTTCAAACACACGACCGCAATTGTCGGCGGCGAGGAGACACGCCCAAAGAACGCGGGAGTTTATTGGATCATCAAATATTGAAGGACGGCGATCCCTGAATGTGTTGTGCCCTCGCTGCGCGGCCGACAGCTGCCCTGTTTGCGAGACAACAGTGTCTGACTGACGGGTGTTGTTCCAGAGGCAGTCATTGACGTCAAGACAGAACCCGACCAGCGCGGGTAAACGCGCCCGAAGCAATCCGTTGGGCAATATATCTTCACGCCCCACGGCGGATTGGTCTTGCACTTGCTGAAGTGATTGCTAGAGGAAGATTTTGGAGATGTCGAATGTCCGAACCAGACGAAGCCTGTTGCGCAATCATCATGACCGACGTGGACTTAAAATCCCATTTCAGAAGTTGTCTGGACCTTGCAATCGCCAAGAACCGGGTCGCCATCAATGATGCGACCGTCGGGTACCTGGTCAGCCTGCTGGTTCACTTTAACCATCCAGAAAATCTGTTCGAAACGATGCCTGACCGTTTAGTGGAAACGCCGTTGGCAGCGATGTTTTCGCAAGCCACACAAGCCCGCAGCCCAATTCAACGCAATCGAGCCTTGCAGCGCCTAGGCGATGTCGCACTGCTCGTCGCAGGCGTGTTTTCAGGAGGTCTGTCTCGCAAGTTAATCGACGTGGATTACTTCGTTGTCGTGGGGAAAGCGGCCTATGGCCGCCTGAGTGAACACAGCCGTCGACCGCCCCAAAGCCTTATATTCAGGGGCATTTTCGAGGAATTATCGCGAAAGTTTCTGGCATTGGTTGATGTTTTCGCAGACGTAGCCGAGCAAAACCGGCTCGCAGCCCCCGATGACCCTCTCAGGCTTTACGAAATCTGGGCCAGAACCGGCAGTCCGAGAAATGCCCGCAAGCTACAAGAATTGGGCTACACGCCCATGCGATGCAGGAACTCGAGTCACCCCCACTGAACACTTCCGTCCACACTCATCATGCATCGAAGAAATTGCGAGGAACTTTATCCATGACTGTTCAGCCTGCGCACCGCATCGCCAACCTTTCGCAATCTGACATTCGCCACATGACTCGACTGTGTGAGCACTTGGGCGGCATCAATCTTGGTCAAGGGCTGGGTGACTTGCCCGCACCACTGGAGGTCCAATTCGGCGCGATAACGGCTATTCGCGACGACCACAGCAGTTACGCACTTCCCGAGGGCATCCGTCCACTGCGCCAAGAAATTGCGAAAAAACTCCTGCGGGACAACGGCTTGAAAGCAGATCCGGAATCCCAAATCGTTGTCACAAGCGGTACGACGGGTGCATTTGCGGCGACTTTGGCGGCTCTCCTGAATCCAGGTGATGGAATACTGTTGTTTGAGCCCTTCTATGGATACCACCTGAATACGATCATGCTCAGCGGCTTAGAGCCACAGTTTTTAACACTAGAGCCGCCCCGCTTTGCCCTCGACGAAGAGCGCCTGCGCGCAGCCATCAGGCCAAACACCCGCGCCATCGTCTTGTGCACGCCATCCAATCCCAGCGGAAAAATGTTCAGTGAAATTGAACTGCGCGCATTAGAGCGGGTGGCGGAGGCTTGCGACCTCCTGGTCATTACCGACGAAATATACGAGTACATTACCTTCGACGGACGCCAGCACATTTCGCCCGCCTCGGTTGGAAACCTCGGGCAGCGCACGGTGAGTATCATGGGATTCTCGAAAACCTTCAGTGTCACCGGCTGGCGCCTGGGTTACCTGTTCGCGCCGGAGAAAATTGCAAGAGCCATCAATCTGGTCAACGACTTGCTATACGTCTGTGCTCCAACCCCGTTGCAATACGGGGTCGCCGCAGGCTTTGCCGCGCCACCGGCACTTTTGCGCGGAATTGCGACCGAGTACCAGCGGAAACGGGAAATCCTATGTGAAGGCCTCGACCATGCCGGCCTAACGCCCATCGTCCCAGAAGGCGCGTACTATGTCCTGGCTGATATTTCAAAGTTTGGCTATTCCGATGCAAAATCAGCTGCTCTGGCGTTGCTGGAACAGGCCGGTGTAGCAGCCATTCCGGGAAGCGCCTTTTATCGCAGCACTGTAGGAGAATCTCTGATCCGATTCTGTTTCGCCAAAGACGACGGAACTTTGCAGGAGGCGGCGAAGCGAATGCTGCGCTTTCGGGCAGCCTGACAACGTCCCACACCACCTCGGGAAACAGCGAAAGTGCGTTCCCTGCCTCCCGAAGCGATGGTAGATCTACTTGAGGCGCCCTTTGATACCCGGCGTCAACAGATCCACTTTGTAGGCCGCTCCCCGTCCAACGACGTAGAGGGTCTTTTTGTCTTCGCCGGCGAAGGCCAAGTTCTGAGGCTTTTTAGGGATGGGAATGACGCCCAAGGCATCACCCTTCTCTGAGAGCACCTCCACACCGGCGTTTGACGCGACGTAAAGACGGCCTGCGTCGTCCAGGGCCAGTCCATCCGCGCCACTGGACCAACCGCCCTCGCCGTTTGACCAGCCCTTCAACTTGGCAAAGTCCTTCCTGGCGCCCAACTTTCCGGGCGACGCCAAATCATAGGCAAGGATGGACTCACCCTGCGTGTTGGCCACGTACAGCACTTTCTGATCCTTGGACAACTGAATACCATTGGGACGCTCAATGTCGTTAACCAGGCGAGAAAGCTTCCCCGCCGGTGAGAGGTAGTAAACACCTGGTGTCGATGGGGGCGGATTGGGATTGTCTTTAGAGGGACGTGTCCCGCTGTCCGTGAAATAGATGCCACCTTCCTTATCCTGAACCAGGTCGTTTGGGCGTTGAAACGGCTTCCCCTCGTAGTTGTCAGCAAACACCGTTTCCTTACCTATCGGATAGATGATGCCCACTTGAGGTTTAAGCGTCTGCACCGCAACCAGTTCGCCGTTGCTATTGAACGCCAAGCCATTTGCGCCGTTGCTGTTCTCCAAGAAGGTAGCTACCTTGTTGTCCGGGGTAATGCGCACGATCCGGTTAGCCTGGGTCTCCGTAAACAGCAGGCTTCCGTCAGTCAGTCCGATGGGACCCTCCGTGCCGGTAAAGCCGTCCTTGATCAACTCGACTTTTGTATTGGCCCCCGCCACGCCGGGAATTGGCGGAGTTACGACTTCCTCCGCCAATACTGGAATGGCTAACGCCATGGAAGCCACCAATGGCAAAAGATGGCACAGACCGCGATTGATCGGCATACGTTTCTCCTTTTCAAGTGATGGGATCGCGCTGGGCGCGCGATGATGATTGATGATTCGGGGGCGCCGTGCTCCCCATAGCCCTTTCAGCAGTAACTATGCCGGAGGCAGGCGTCGCGCAGGACGACTGCAATTCGCGGCGCTTAGGCGCTTTCAGCGATGTACTGCGACCCCAATGACTCCATGATTTTCGAACAGATGTTGACTCGGAGACGATTCTGATGGGCGGCTGCTGCCAAATCAGCAACGGCGGACTGCGAGACGCCACTTCGCGAACCACAAATACGTTGCTTTTTGTGGCAATCCAGTGATCGATGAGGACTGGCATCGTGGTTGCTAATTCAATTGCATCACAACCAAATCGAGCCAGACCATGAAGACCGCAACCGTGACGCCATTACGTTCAAAAGACATCAAGGAACTTAATGACCTGTTCAATAATTTGAAGCGACCCTACGGAAAAGGGGAGGTTGTTCGCTTCAACCTTGCCTACCAAAGACTCTATCCAAAGCTCAATCGTCTAGAACGGCAACACGCCGAGGCCCTGGTCGATGCGATGATCGCGGATCTGGAAAACGACAATCTCGCATCGCACATCTATGGCGTCGTCTGAAATTGGAGCCGGCTCGACACTCCGCGGATCCCCCGGTGCCACCTGTCGGTGGCACACGCGGTTGGAAGCTTCAGGCTGAATTACTCTTCGACGTCTTTGAGACGAAAGGAGTCGTGGCAGCTCTTGCAGGTTTGGCTGAGCTTTCCGAACTGTGTCTTGACCGCCGCCACGTCGCCGCCGGACGCCAACTTGACAAGTTCGAGCGACTCCTTTCGAAAATCCTCGGCGAGCTTTTTGACTTCGTCCGGTTTCTGGAAATAATCCGGCTTCACCCTTGTTTTTTGCCAACCCACTCCCTGCTCCGTTCCTGGACCGTACAGCGAATTCAAATCAGAACCGGCGATTGCGGCTATGGCCGACGCAGCAGCGCCGACCTGTTCCTTGTTGAACGTGTCCGGATGCTGGACCTGATTTTTAATCTTTGCCAAGTTCCAAGCGGCGAAAGAATATGCCGACTGCCGAAAGCGAATCTGATCTTCGATCTGGCCAGCAAAGGAAGCGCTATAAGCAGTGGACAGTAAAGCTAGTACAGTGAATCTCGCGGTCATCAAGTGCTACTCCAAATTGGTCGAATTGGGTCATACCCACGGCAAGAATCTGCAGTTGCCGATTAAGGCTTCTTTGCGCTTAACGCCTGCACGATCTCCAAGGACTTCTCGACGTTCTCTGCGGGCTTCAGACCACCCAGAGTCGCAGCAATTTTTCCATCCGACTTGACAATGAACGTGGTGCGCTCGGCAAAGCCATGGTCAATGTCCACCCCACGGCTGTCTTTCTTGCCGGGCGCTGCGTCACGAACGGAAAGGTCGTAGGACCTTGCGATTTTTCCGTCGGGGTCTGAGGCAACTGCCACTTTCCCTGCGCAGTACTGCGGATCGGCGGAGAAGTCGTTCAGCCGGGCGATACTATCCAGCGAGACGCCGATGATGCTGGCGCCCGCCGCGGTGAACTTTTCGTGATTGACGGCAAACGTGTGCGCCTGGATATTGCACCCGCCGGTAAATGCCGACGGATAGAAATAAACAACGACAGGTCCGTGTTTGAGGGAATCTTTCAGGGAATAGTCGAAGGCCTTCCCTGCCAGGGAGGCCAGAGTGCTGAAATCTGGCGCTGCATCGCCCTCCTTGAGCGCCGCTTGCCCCGATTGGCTAAAAATGCCGGCTACGATTCCGGCCAGAACTAGACGTCTCATGGTATCTCCTTCGGTTTGAAAATTTAGGGGGTAACTCGCGAATCAAGCTAAAGTCCCGACAGATAGTTGGCCAACTCTGAAATCTCGGCTTCAGTGAGCTGACTGGCAACACGATTCATCACTCCTTGTGGGCTGTTGTTGCGTATCCCGGCCTTCCAGTTCAGTAACTGAACACGCAGGTAGCCGCTCTGTTGTCCAGCCAAAGCTGGATAGGCAACACCACGGGAGACTCGGCCACGGGCATCCGATTCATGGCAACTGGCGCAAGCGTCAAGGTTCCGCTCCACATCTCCATAGAGGAACAGGTCTTTGGCATTGGCGTCGGGGCCACCCGCGCCATCCTCCTTGGGCCTGGAACGGCTCGCAAAGTACGCCGCGATGTCGGGCAAATCGGTCTCAGACAGGCCCTCTGCCATGGCGTTCATGATTCGGTGGCGTCGCGACTGAGTCCGAAAGTCCGACAACTGCTTAATCAAATAGGGGGCGAACTGGGCTGCCAGGTTTGGAACCCCAACCACATTGCTCACGCCTTCTTCACCATGACATCCCTGGCACAACTCGGATTCCGACTTGGCCTTCCCAGCGACAGGATCCCCAGTGCCGATCCGCAACCGGATTGCTTCTGGATCCTCCGCCAATTCTGCGGCGACGCCGACCGAGCAAATCCCGGCGAGCGCCATCAGCGCCGCGATCGTATTCAGCTTCACGGTCAATCAGTCGTCGTGATAGAGCTTGTGGCAGGCTTTGCAGGTACGTCCAAGCTCCGCGGAAGTCTGAACCGCCGTGCCGAAATCGTTGATTGCAATTGTCTGCTGAATGGCCGCCACAAGTTCACGGCTCTTGTGGGCGAGATCGACTCCGTCCTGGGCATCACCCTTCTTCACAAAGAATTCTTCGATCTCTGCGAAATAGCCGGCCAGGAGGTTGGCATCCGTGTTTGAGGACTCCGCGTTCTGCAAGGTCAGGTTGGACGTCAGGCTCTTGTGGGTGTCTTCCACCGTCTGCATGAAATCCTCGTCAACTTCCGCTCTGGCCGGCCCGGCGAGGCTTGCCAGCCCAAAGAACAAGCTGGTAACAATGATGGTCTTGAACATCGAGAAAACCTATGGACCAGGGACTTTGCCCCGTCAGTAACAGCAGGAGACCGTTCGCGCCGGTTATGGACGCGACGGTGCCCCTAAAATTCAGCCGATAGCCACAAGCAGCACGAGGCCCCCGGGCCGCCAAGCGGCGGTCCCAGGCAACATCCTTTGTGGCAGGGGAATGGACCGGGAAGACATCCTGTCCGCCGGGTCCTTTGGGATCACCCTGCGCAGTGGTGATTAAGTCAGACCAGCAATTCCTTCACCACCTCGCCGTAGACCACCGTCGGACGCTCGGCACGGCCCTTCTGCATGTAGATGGTCTTTAGATGATCAAGTCCAAACAGTTGCAGCACGGTCGCATGCAAGTCGTAGGTGTCCACCTTCTTGCCTTGAGACTGCAAGCCCAATTCATCTGTTTCACCAAACGTATAGCCCGCCTTGACACCGCCGCCCGCCAGCCATTGCGTATAGCCCCAGGGGTTGTGATCCCGGCCATTGCCGCTCTGACCGTACGGCGTCCGTCCGAATTCAGAGGTCCAAACCACCAGAGTGGTCTCCAGTAGGCCGCGCGCTTCCAAATCGGCAAGCAGACCCGCGATGGGCTTGTCCACGGAGCGGGCGTGTGTGCCATGATTGTCCTCCAAGTCTTCATGGGCATCCCAATTGCGCTCTTGGCCCTTAATGTCCTGAGGTCCTGTGACCACCTGGATAAAGCGTACGCCGCGTTCTACCAGGCGCCGCGCACGCAGCAAGTTGGTGCCATAAGCCTTGGTCGCTTCGTTGTCCAATCCATACAGCGCCTTGGTTGCATCGCTTTCCTTGTTTAAATTGACCGCCTCTGGTGCCGAGGTCTCCATGCGATACGCCAGTTCGTATGAATTCAGGCGCGCCTGAAGCTCAGTGTCTTCGGGATGTTGCGACGCCTGGTGGCGATTCAGCCGCGCCAAAAGATCCAGGTTCTCGCGCTGCTGACCCGCCCCTACCAACTCGGGGCGTTCTACATTAAGGATCGGTACAGGACCGGGCCGAAAGGCAGTGCCCTGATATACGGCCGGGAGAAAGCCGGAACTCCAGTTCACGGAGCCCCCAGTAGGTTCCTTCTTCCCGTTATACAGCACGACATAGGGTGGCAGGTCCGGATTTGCCGAACCCAGTGCATAGGTGATCCAAGCACCCAAAGATGGACGGCCTGGCTGCAAGTCGCCAGTGTTCAACTTCAGAATTGAGATGTCATGGGTTGCACCTACGGTCGTACTCGATTTTATGAAGGCAATCTTATCCGCGTGCTGCGCAATGTTCGGAACCAGGTCCGAGAACCAGGCTCCGCTCTCGCCATACTGCTTCCAAGTGCGATTAGACGCGAACAGCTTGCCTACACCGCCCTGGGTGCTCGTTTTGATACCCTTGAGAAATGAAGCTGGTACCTCCTGACCTGCGCGTTTGACCAACTCCGGCTTGTAGTCAAACAGGTCGAGCGTACTCGGAGCGCCATCTTGGTGTAGCCAGATCACCGACTTGATCTTTGCGGGGAAGTGCGGTTGCTTCGGCGCCAGTGGATCGACAACGTCGGCCGCCAGCACTGAAGAAATGATGCCGCCACCCGGCAGGAGACCGCTAACGGCGAATCCACCTATGCCGACACCGGTAGTCATCAAAAACTGTCTGCGCGATTGTTTCATTTATGTTGTCCTCTCGATGTTCAATGGGTTGCGGCTAGAAGCGATAAACAAAGTCGTTGGAGTTGGCCACGGTGTGCACCAGATCGACGAAGGCGGCAGCACGCAGGGGGTTTTCGACCCTGGGCACCCCCGTGGGCACCGCCAATGCGAACTTTCCATCGACAGACTTCTCCAGAAGCCCCTTTTCGTGGTTGTTCAAGAAGGACAGCAACGTGGACTTTTCCTCCTCGTCGGGTTTGCGCCCGAACAGGATTTCGTACAAACGCTCCAATTGCGCGGCCTCATCCTTACCCGCCTCGTTGATCACCCGCCCGGCCAGCGCCTGTGACCACTGAAAGACCTGATCGTTGTTGTAAAGAGTCAGTGCCTGAAGCGGAGTAGTCGTCACGTCGCGCTTGCTGTGCACTTGCTGAGCCGAGGCCATATCGAAGGTCTCCAAGAGCGGGTATGGCACGCTGCGCCGGGTGAAGATGTACAGGCTGCGTCGGTAGGGTTCCTGGTCGGCCTTATCGGCAGCCCATAGGTTTCCTGCCTCAAGTCCGGTTGGCAGCGGCGCGTAAACGCTGGGTCCGCCGATCTTGTTATCCAAACGGCCGGACGCCGCCAGCAAGGAATCGCGAATCTCTTCGGCTTCCATGCGCTTACGCGGGAACACCGCGAGAAGCTGGTTTTGGGGGTCCGCTTTGGCAACATCCTCTCTTGGCTCGGAGGCCTGGCGGTAGGTGCTCGACAAGACGAGTTCCCGGTGCAGTTGCTTGACGCTCCAGCCCTGCTTGACGAAATCATCCGCAAGAAAGTCCAGCAGCGCCTGGTTGATTGGCTTGTCGCCCGCCTTGCCGAAATCGCTCACGGTACGGACGATGCCGGTGCCGAACAGGTTGTTCCAAACCCGGTTGGAAAAGACGCGGGCAGTGAGTGGGTTCTTCTCGCTGGTCAGCCAGTTGGCCAGGGCAGTCCGGCGGCCTGATGAATTAGCCGTCGGGATTATTGCCGGTTTCTCGTCGGTAATCTGCGCTGGAAACGCCGGCTGAACCTCGTCTAGGGGGCGCTCATGATTGCCGCCAAAAAACACGAAGGTGGGCGGTGCATCAGCATGACCCAACTCAGTTGCGGCCGTGAAGGTGTTCGAGTTCTTCGGCTTCTGCTTCTCGAATTTTTTTAACTCTTCCGTCAATTCCTTATACGCTTCCCAACGGTCACGGCTTTCCGGGTCGTAGACAGGGCTGTTCTTGTCAATGGTCTCGCGCAGATACTGGGAGAACTCATCATCCGACGTCACACTTTTCCAACGATGGTTGACCCAGCGGTCGTGTGGCGACCACTGATCCTGCGCCTTGAACAGTGATTCACGGCTATCGGTCAGATAACGCTCTTTCTGATACTTCACCGCTTTCTCGTAGACCGGGGCCAGAATGGCTTTCTGCTTGTCTTTAATTTCCTTGACGATTTCGTCATATTTGGCCTTGTCAGCCTCGTACTTCAGATCGACTTCGCCTTTCAGCTTGACGGGGATCTTTTCGTCGAAACTGGTGTTTGCAAAGAAGGCCTGGAGCGAGTAGTAGTCCTTCTGCGTGAATTTGTCGGTCTTGTGGTTATGGCATCGGGCGCACTGGAAACTTGATCCCAGGATGGCGGTACTCACCGTATCCACGATGTCGGTGGTTATCTGGTATTTGCGCTGCACCAAATCACGGGAATTAGAGTTGTCCGGGTAGTTAGCCAGGAATCCTGTGGCGACCAGGGTCTCCTGATTGTTTGGATCGATTTCGTCCCCGGCGATTTGCTCCTGAATGAAACGGCTGTAAGGCTTGTCATCGTTGAAAGCCTTGATGACGTAATCCCTGTAACGCCACATGTTTGGACGGGTGTTGTCGTTCTGGAAACCAGCGCTGTCGGCATAACGGGCGAGATCCAGCCAATGGCGGGCCTGGCGCTCTCCGTAGCGTGGCGAAGCCAAGAGTCGGTCGACCAGTTTTTCATAAGCGTCCGGGGACTGGTCGTTGACGAAGGCATTGACCTCTTCCGGAGTCGGAATAATTCCCCAAAGGTCAAGAGTCACTCGGCGAATGAGGGAAGCCCTGTCCGCTTCCTTTGATGGCTTGAGCCCTTTCTCTTCAAGCTTGGCGAGGATAAACGCATCTATCGGCGTGCGGACCCAGTCCTTCTGCTGAACCTGCGGAACTTCGGGCCGGACCACGGGCTGCCAGGACCACAATTTGGTCGCGGCCGGCTTGACCTCGCCGGAAGCCGGGGCTGGCGAACTACTGGCAACCTCTGCAGCCTTCTCCGATGATGCACCGGACTGCGAAGGCTTGCCTTCGCTGCCGATCTTCTGCTGCCACTCGGCAGCGGCCTTATCGACATCCGATATCGGCTTAGCCGCCACTTGCGCCGTCTGCAGATCCGCACCAACACTTTGTTGCCAGGCCTCAATGGCCTTGTCTGCATCGGTGCTCACCTTGGCCGATTCGGCCGGCTTATTGACACCTGTGGCGCCTATGACCTGCTGCCACTCATTTATGGCCCTGGCTGCCTCGGCCGGGGATTTCTCCTCAGCAGAGACGGCAGCGGCCAGCCCTAATAACACGAGAATATGTTTTTTCGTTTTCATCGATTCAGTTCCGCATTCTGCTTGAACCCATCCAATACCCCTGAGTCCGGAGGATTACCGCCGATAGCGGAAACTCCGGCCCCAATCCAGGGAGGCGTAACACAATGGACTAAGGCAAGAGACGTGCCTTCGCCTGCATTACTGAATTTAAACGATGGACTTTCAACGAGTTGTGTCGACTTATGGCGATCTATGCCTGAATGATCGACCGTCAGAACGTTGGAAGTGTTGAACCGGGAGCAGAACCCTGGTGCCTCAGCATCAAATTGCTGGATTGCTGCTGAAATTCCGACCAATCGATCGAATGGAGCGGGTGCGGACTGGACGGTGCCATGGCGGCACCCCCCGCAAGCTATTGTTGTCCAGCAAGCAGCCCGCCACCACACCTGATCGCGGGGCAACACGACACGCAGCGGGCAGCCGCGGGCCCACGTAGGGACCCCAGGGGAAATGACGTCTGCCGCCCTGGCACATCATTTGATTAAGGCATGGGAGACATCCCGCCCGTGTCCCGCCATACGCCCAAAGGTCCTGCTCTGGGTGAGGCGCTGGTTCAATGTGTGGACCTTCTCGCCGAACACCTATGGAGAAACGAGTCTTGCCCGCCCAAAAGCATCCTCGCAGCAAGCCACTCGCTACGCGCAACTTGATGAGCAGCCCGGCACCCAGCCTGATTTGGATGGGCGTATTTCTTGTGGGCGTGTGCGCACTCGCGCTGCTGGTGAGCGAACGCTTACTCGCAATTTTCGAAGCCAACCCTTTTTTTAATGGCGTTATCCTCACGGTGCTCGCCGCGGGAATCACCATCAATGCAAGACAGATCCTGATCTTGTCCGGGGAGGTTCACTGGATTTCCTCTTTTCGAAGTTCCAGCTCAGACCAGGCCCCGGTCGGCGAGACACGCTTGTTGACCCCCATGGCTCGCATGCTCGCGGGGCGTGATCGAGGACGCTCAGCCCTGTCAGCCGCTTCCATGCGAACCATCTTGGACAGTGTGCAATTGCGGCTGGAAGAGTCGCGCGACCTGTCCCGCTACTTGGTTAGCCTGGCCATCTTTTTGGGCTTGCTGGGAACCTTCTGGGGGCTGTTGCTTACCATCAGCGCCGTTTCGGACATCATCGGCGCCCTCAGCAGCGGCGAGAATGCCATCAATATTTTTGCTGCGCTCAAGGAAAACCTGCAGCACCCTCTCAAGGGAATGGCTACCAGCTTTTCGACTTCACTCTTTGGACTAGCCAGCTCCTTAGTCGTCGGCTTCCTCGATCTGCAAGCCGGCCACGCCCAGAATCGCTTTTACAATGAACTGGAAGAGTGGCTCTCCGGCATGACCCACCTGGCCCCGGCTTCCGCCCCCGCAAGCGATAGCTTCGTCTCCCCTTTTGTTCAAGCGCTACTCGCACAAACCGCAGAGAATCTGGAGCGCATGCAGCGCACGCTGTCCCAACTGGAACGATCCCACCGCGACGCCGACGAACGCGTCGACATCTTTGCGTCGCAGTTTGAACGCCTGAATGAACTACTCGAGCGCGACATAGTGCAGCGCCAAACCAGCTGCGCAGTTCAAGACGAACTCAAAAACGTGTTACGCCAGATTGCGAGCCAGTTTAAACGGGAAAGCCAACTGCCGGACGACTTGCGCAAGGAACTCCGTTTGCTGGCACGCACTGTTGCCGTCGCCTTGGACGGCTCCCGCGCATGAGACCTCGGTCTAAGCTCAGCCGAAGTCTCGAAATATGGCCTGGATTCGTCGATGCCCTAACCTCGCTGCTTATGGTTATGGTGTTCGTTCTGATGGTCTTCGCCCTTGAGCAAGCGGTTCTGTCCGAAAGCCTGGGCGGAAAGTCCCGGGCGCTTGCGGAGCTGAGCGCGCGCATCAGGGAACTCTCGGACCAGTTGGTTCTTAGCGATGAACAGGTGCGTCTGAAAGCCTCGGAAGCCGAACGGCTGGAATTTCAGATTGCCGCTTCGGACCATGAGCTCGAGACACTCAAGACGCAACAGGAAGGAGCGGATATTCAGCGCATGCGCCTAAACCAGGATGTCGCGGCTCTAATGGTGCTTAAGCGACAATTGGAGACCAAGGTCGAGCTGATTGCAGCAGAATCGGAACGAATCCGGCTTGCGCTAAAGACACAGACAACAGGCCAGGTCGCAGAAAACGAACAATCCGACCGGCTCAACTTACAACTGAGCTTGGCCCAAGAACAGGTGGCACGGCTAGCAGCCAAGCTTGCGGCCGCAAAGCAACTGCAGTCGGCGCGCGAACTTAAGCTTTCGGGGCTGCGCCGTGAACTGGACACGGCCTTGTTAGCCAAAGCGAACAGTTTGGAACGCTATCGCTCGGATTTCTTTGGAAGACTTCGCGAGGCCCTTGGCAATCGGAACGATGTCCTGGCTGTGGGCGACCGATTTGTCGTCCCTACCGATATCTTGTTTTTGTCCGGCTCCGCTGAGTTGGAACCGACCGCGATTCCAAGCCTGACTGGATTGGCTTCAACCCTGCGCGAGTTAAGTAGCCGGATTCCCGGGTCCATTGATTGGGTGTTGCGTATCGACGGTCATACCGACCAAATACCGATCCGCACAGAACGCTATCCGTCCAATTGGGAATTGTCCACGGCTCGCGCCGTGGCCATCGTGAAAAATATGATTGAACAAGGTATTCCTGCCAAACGGCTTTCCGCCAATGGGTTTGGCGAGTATAGACCGCTCGATCCGGGCTCTGGAAGTGAATCACTGGCGCGCAACCGCCGTATCGAGCTTCAACTGACCAACCGCTGATTCCCGCTCTGCTGCCTCAAGGACATATCTGCGTCCACTCTGTTGCGAGGTCAACAGGGAAATCAACACACATGCTGCTGTACGTCCACAAGTAAGGCTTGCTCGCCGTCAATCCCCTCTACAAACAGGCAATAAGGGCTTGGCACGGGATGTGCAATCCCCTACCTGTACAACATCGCTGATTCTGACTTATCCATAAAATTTAAATGAGGATACCAATGATTAAAACTAAAGCGCTTGCCACCCTGCTTCTCCTTGCAGCGCTCGCTGTTTCAACCGCGCATGCTGAAGAGGGAAGTAGCGCTCAGCAAACGGCAACCCAGCCTGAGGCCAAGCCACGTCCCTACACGTACAAAACTCCCAAGCTGGACCGTGCAAAATTCGATGCCCTTTTGGCACATCCAAAGGATCTTCTAATCATCGACGTGCGGCGGCCGGACGAACTGACCCGCATTGGCGGCTTTCCCGTCTTTCTGAGCATACAGTCCTCAGAACTCGAAAAACATCTGGCATCCATTCCGAAGGATCGGAAGATTGTCACGGTTTCTAATCATGCCGGTCGCGCCGGTGCCGCCGGCGATCTGTTAGCCGGAAAAGGCTACAAGGTGGTAGGAGCCGTTGGCGCGCAGAACTATGAGGAAGAAGGTGGCACCCTATCGCGAATTGCCCCCCCTCCTCCGAAACCTGAAAGCGCCGCATCGGCTAAGGGCAGCACGCCCACGAGTGTGAACTGAGATGCTTTGGAATCTTATCTGGCGCTGGCTGCTGGACAAGGGAAACTGGGATGACGAAGCCGCGAGCAATTAAGGGGAGAGGCGCTGCCAATCCACATGCGCGTTCCCTCTTGAATGGCGCCAAAGAACTTTTGTGGACCTCGATACTCCTGGTCTCCAGCGAAAGCGCACAGGCACTTCCTGACACAGCGAGCACCGATCAGGTCCAGGCCCGGTTGATTGCATCCATCGATGCGGTTTACCCGGGCGCGAAGTTACAATTGGGCGTAAACCAGCGAATCATCCCGAACTGGCATACCTATTGGAAAAATCCAGGCGATTCCGGGCTTCCTACAACGATTCAATGGCGGCTCCCTGGTGGGGCCACAGCCGGAGAAATCGCCTGGCCGGTCCCTTCCCGCATCACGTCAGGCCCCATCACCAATTACGCGTACTCAAACGAGGTGACTCTGCTTACCTCGGTCACAGTACCTAATACGGCAACTCCGGGTTCATTTTTTCCCATCGAGGCAACCGTCAAATGGTTGGTGTGCGAGCAAAGCTGCATCCCACAAACGGTTGAACTGGGCCTAAACCTGCCGATCGTCTCCGATGGGCAGACGGTCGGTACAGGCAATCCTCTCATTGCCAAGGCTCAGGCGAGTCTCCCGGTGGATACTCCATGGCCGATCACGGTACGAGACAACCACAATACGACCGCTTTGCAATTTGGCGGGCCGGATCTGAGCTCGTCAAAGATCGCAGAGATCAGTTTTTTTCCCGACACCTGGGGCCGGATTAACCATGGCGCGCCGCAAACATGGCGTCCCACTGAAAATGGCATAGAACTCACACTCCAACCTGGCGAGGCCCCGGTCACCGCCAAGCAGGCGCTGACCGGAGTGCTTACGATCATGGAAGATACGGATGAAGGACCGATCAGGCACGCTTTTGAAGTAGCAGCAGCCCCAGTCTCTGCTCATCCAGCCGAAAAAGTCGATGGCGAAGTGCTAAACCTCCCAAGCGCCATTGGCCTAGCCCTGCTGGGCGGCCTCATTTTGAACTTGATGCCTTGCGTATTCCCGGTTCTCTCGCTGAAGGCCCTGCATCTTCTCAGGCAGGCAGGGCAGTCGAAGAGCGCAGCGCGCTTGCAAGGGCTGGCCTACGCACTCGGGGTTCTGGTCAGCTTCGCCATTCTGGGCGGCATCCTGGTCATCATGAAGTCGACGAGGTCGGCATTGGGTTGGGGATTTCAATTCCAATCCCCTGTTTTCGTGCTGCTGGCCGCCAATCTAATGTTCGTAATGGGCCTGAGCCTATCGGGAATCATCAAGCTCGGTGGATCCTACACAGGAATCGGAAATGACCTCGCAACCCGCGGCGGCATGATTGGCAGCTTCTTCACGGGCGTCCTCGCCAGTGTCGTTGCAGCGCCCTGCACTGCCCCATTCATGGCAGCCGCGGTGACATATGCTCTCGCCCAACCGCCCATTCCGCTCCTGTCGGTGCTCCTGGCACTAGGAAGTGGCTTGGCGTTGCCTTTTCTCGCTCTGAGTTTTTGCCCGGCCATGCAGAGGCGGCTGCCAAAACCAGGCGTCTGGATGGACACGCTCAAACAGGCGTTGGCTTTCCCGATGTACGCAACAGCAGCCTGGCTGACATGGGTTCTAGCGGAACAGACTGGAAGCACCTACCTGCCGTTACTGTTGGGAGGCATGCTTGCCTTGGCCTTTGCCGCCTGGCTAATGCAAATCACGCGTACATCATCGTTGGCATACAGGCGCATCGCGACGACGTTAGCAGCACTGACCATCAGCACACCGATTGCGGGAGTTTTCTTGGTAGCTGACAACGCAGGGTTCGGCTCAGGGCAAGCACAGTCCATCGAAAAGGCGGCCAATTGGGAACCATTTGACCCGGATCGTCTGAAATCCTTGCGCGAAAAGGGCCAACCGGTGTTTCTCAATCTCACGGCAGACTGGTGCATCAGTTGCCTGGTCAACGAACGCGTGGCCCTGCATGTAGATTCCGTCCAGGATGCCTTTCGCAAATCCGGGCTGGTCTATCTCAAGGGCGATTGGACAAGCCATGACCCGCTCATCACGGAAAAGCTGGCTGACTTCGGTCGCAGTGGCGTTCCACTATACGTGCACTACCCGGCAGGCAAGAACTCTGCGCCTATTGTCCTGCCACAAATACTCACCCCGCAGACAGTCCTTTCCGCCATCGGCGCAGAGTGAATTTACGTTTTTTAACCCTCAAACAGGAGATCGACATGCGTGCAATTCAACACCTACTCCGAAACACCCTTTTACTATTCCTGACGCTCACAGCATCCCTGGCATTTGCAGAACCCGACATCGACAAGCCGGCACCCGCATTTAGAGGAAAAACCGCCGATGGCAAGTCAATCGATTTGGCATCCTTAAAAGGCAAGACCGTCGTGCTGGAATGGACAAATCACGAGTGCCCGTTTGTCCGCAAACACTATGAAAGCGGAAACATTCCACAGATTCAAAAGCAGGCGACCAAAGACGGCATCGTGTGGCTGCAAGTCATTTCCTCCGCTCCCGGAAAAGAGGGATTCGTCGACGGAGCCACTGCCGCCAAGCTCAACTCCGAACGCGGCTCCGCCCCCACCGCCACCATTCTCGATTCTGATGGCTCGATTGGAAAGCTTTATGGAGCCAAGACCTCGCCTCACCTGTTCATCATCGATGCTTCCGGCCTGCTGGTTTACAAGGGCGGAATCGACAGCATTCCGTCTGCCGACAAAGACGACATCGCCAAAGCGGAAAACTACGTCAAATCCGCCCTGAACGAATTGTCTGCAGGAAAGAAGATTAGCAAGGCAAGCACCAAGGCCTATGGCTGCGCCGTGAAATACGCCAGTTGACGCGAATTTGCCGTAATTGCCCAAGGAGAAATAACTATGACTGTAAAGACGAAGGTTTGGGATTGGCCGACCAGAGCCTTCCACTGGTCACTGGTAATCTCGGTTACAGCGGCGATCATCACTGGCGAGATCGGCGGTTCGCTCGCAGATTGGCACGGCCGCGCAGGCCTTATGGTTTTGGGACTTCTGGTGTTTCGGCTGGTCTGGGGCTTTGTTGGCTCGGAAACAGCGCGGTTTAGTCACTTCTTCCCCACACCGACCCGGATCCTCGCCTATCTGAGGGGCGCCTGGCACGGCGTCGGACACAATCCCCTTGGCGCACTATCGGTGTTTGCGCTGCTGGGGATCCTTGCCGCACAGGTGACGACAGGCCTTTACGCCAATGACGACATTGCCTTCGAAGGACCGTTGTTTCACCTGGTAGACAAATCCCAGAGCGACCGACTGACTGGCCTGCACGGACGTATCTTCTGGGGATTGGTAACCCTGATTGGGCTGCACCTCCTATCCATCGTGTTCTATTCCCGAGTGAAACGGCACAACCTCGTACTACCAATGATCACCGGCAACAAACAAGTTCCTAAACAGCAGGCAGGACAGTTCACTGGATTTCGCTTTGCCGGGTTTGTTGCCGCAGCGTTCCTATCCCTGGCAACCGTATGGACAGTCGCTAATGGTCTCCCCGAAAGATTCGTGGCGGCCATCGACGCCAATGCCGCAGGCCCCGACGAAGTCGAGATTGAACCCGAACCTGACCTGTTCTGACCTAAACGCGTAAGCCAGCTGAATCAACCTTTACAACCAAGCAGAGAGGAAATAGTGTGAAAAGCAGACTTCTATTCACAGTCGCCGCAATTGCCGTCAGCGCCGCAGCGTTGGCCGGCCCAATTGAAGATCAGATTCGATTTAGGCAGTCCGCCTATTCGTTCATCGGTTGGAATGTGGGCAAAATCAAAGCCCAAGTTGCAGACAAACCAGATACCTATAACAAGGACCAAGTCATAGCGGCGGCACGGGCCATCGCGGCGGCAGCCAATTCCGGGCTTGGTGCCCTTTATGGCGCCGGTACTGACAAGGGCGTGGGCTGGAAACAGACCCGCCTCAAGCCTGAATTTTTTCAGCAAACCGACGAGGCCCGCACCGTTGGCATCGCGTTCATAACGGAGGCGAATAATCTTGCCAAAGTCGCCGAAACTGGCAGTGTCGACGAAATCAAGACACAACTCGGCAAACTGAACGATACCTGCAAGAGTTGCCACGACAAATTCCGCATCAAGGAATAACTTCATGTCCCTCCCTACGCGCACATCGCCCCACTCTCATACTTTCCCCGCAAATCCTTCCTAGCGGCTTCATCGTCGCAGCCAAGGTCGGCCATCGGTGCGCAGATGGCCGGGTCCGGTTCCGCGATCCAAATCCCAAATTGCTGCCCTAGCAACAACCCATACACACATTGCTGTTCGCAATACAGCCCGATACTTGACCAATTCACGGCCAGACGTGAGTGAGGCCTCAAAGCCCCTTGTTTTGCGGCCTGTTACAGCGAACTTTAGAACCGTTTTCCGCACAGCAGCCCTTGGCACAGGTTCTGCACCGCTATACATAAGCCCAGATGACGGCATTGACTTCCGTTGAACGCCGGAGGCACCTGGCGCTCCTGACAGCATCTCAGCTGCTTAGAGCAAACATCAAACGACGAGGATTCTATGAGTAGCCTACCCATATACCGGGCGGGGAGCCCAAGCTGGCAGCCAAAGACCTTCAAGAAAACGCTGGCACATGTCGTGGAACTGAGGCCATTCGTTCACGAATCTGTCGCTTCGGCAAGGCCCGATGGGGTCGCCGGTATTCCCGGTCTTGGCACGTTTCGTTGGGACCCGGACGGCAGCGACAGGAAGCTTTTGGACGCCCTGCTGGGCATCGGCCTAGTAATCGTATTGCACGCTGCAGTGATCGACCACTTTAAGCATCAACCAGTGGATTCGACTCCACCCAAGGAAGAAAAAGTTGAAATCACCTTGCTGGCCCCACCACCACCGCCCCCACCGGTCGTTCAGCCGCAACCGCGCCCGGCACCGGTAAAGGATGCCATCCCACCCAAACCAAAACCCAAGCCCAAAAAGCTGCCGCCGCCGGTGATTCAACAACCGCCGGTTCAGACTAATGCGCCGGTGGATAGTGACGCACCACCAGCTCCTGTGCACGCGGCTCCTGTTGCCCCCCCAGCACCACCGGTGGAGAAAGTTGTACAGCTCACCAGCGCAGACTACTTGCGCAACCCGCCACCGGACTACCCGCAGGACGCTCAAGACCGCGGATGGGAAGGCAAGGTTCTGCTGAAAGTACGCATCCTACCGAGCGGAAAGCCGGATGTGGTTCAGGTGCAGAAAAGCAGTGGACACGCAACCCTGGATTCCGCCGCCGTCAAAGCGGTTCGCGGCGGCTGGCTGTTCAAGCCCAATATGCAGGGAACCACGGCGACGGCTGTCTGGGTCGTAATTCCCATAGTCTTTCAACTCTAAACCAACTCGAGGCCACGCATCATGCCGACATTCTCATCTACCGTAATCGTAACCTGGACGCTCTGGGCCCTGATCAGCTTCTCGGTGATCACATGGCTGTTGATTCTGATCAAGGGCATCCAACATCTGCGCGTCAGTTACCATAACCGCAGTTATACCAATGCCTTTTGGCGTGCCATTGATTTTCAGGCAGCATCAGCCTTACGTGACCATTCAGGCCCAGTCGCGCGTGTAGCCTTTGCAGGCTTTAGCACTTTGCAGGAGACAGACGGTGCCACAACGGTTCATGATCTTGAACACTCAGGCGACCGACAGGAACTCTTAGATCGGCGCCTGCGGCAGCAGATGCAAAAAGAGCGTGGATCATTGGAAAGTGGCTTGGCAATTCTAGCGACCATCGGCAGCACATCACCGTTTGTTGGTTTGTTCGGCACTGTATGGGGCATCATGGGCGCGCTGACCGATATCAGCAAAAGCGGCTCAGCGAGTCTGGACGTCGTCGCTGGCCCCATTGGCGAAGCCTTGATCGCAACTGCCATAGGCATTGCTGTGGCGGTCCCGGCCGTCATCGGTTACAACTTTTTCTTGCGCCGGAACAAAGTCATCTGGGCCCTGCTAGACGATTTCGCTACCGACTTCGTCCATTTGGCTCTGAAAACGTCCTTCCTTATCCGTCCCGGTAAATCACCAGAGAACAATGAAAAGGGAGTTACTGCATCGCAAGCGCCCAGGGTCGTTCGCGACCATAACAATAATGAATTTGTCGCGCAGGGGGCGCACGCCTGATGGCCATGCAATCCCATGGTGACAGTGACGACGTGATGAGCGAAATCAACGTGACGCCGCTGGTCGACGTCATGCTGGTGCTGCTGGTGGTATTTATCGTAACGGCTCCATTGCTTACTAACGCGATACACGTAAATCTCCCGAAGACCGACGAGACAGCGCCGCCTGAAATCAAGGAGGCTGTGAACGTGAGTGTCGATAACCAAGGTAAAGTGTTCATAGATAAGCGGGAAATCACACTTGAAAGTGTTGAACCCGAGTTAAAGTCGCTTAAGGCCAATGATCCAGACTTGTCCTTGCACTTGCACGCAGACCAAGGTGTCAACTATGGCATCGTGGCAAAAGTGATGGCATCAATCGAGCGCGCCGGCATCAGCAAACTCGCAGTCTTAACCAACGTTCAATAGCTCCTGGGGCCGGGACAGACCATGTGAATTGTCTCGGCCATCTCACTTATTGAGCTTCATTCATTCCCGCGCTTCGAATCAAGACCTTTAGAAATTTTGATCAGCGCGGTGTCTGGGACTGTAATATCCAACGGCAAAATCTATTCTGAAATCTGGCTCCGAAGAAAAACGGGCGTCTTCTTCACCAAAACAGCCTCGATGCGGCAGGAAGTCTTTGATTGGACAAAAAACGTGCGCGACCTGTGCAAAACCCACTTTCTCGGCCAGCCCAAGACTGAGGCTCAGCCGATCATCTCCTGAGGCGCCGGTAACGGGCGCGGATGGTCGGTCAGTCCGGTTAGCGCTGGTCGCCTGCTATGCGTAGGTCTGCCATCGAAATATGAAATATAAGTTAATCTGGTGGAGCGGGCGGATTGAAGGGAGGCAACCCGCTATCGTTGAAAATCACTCAGCTTGGTTGGAAACGCCACGGTCAATCTGCGACGCGCTCACCGAGTTGCAGCGGCAGGGAGAACGGGGCTTGATGGACATGGCGGTGAAGGCTAGGTGGAACGACCGCCGAATCAGTTAAGGCAACGTGACGGAACTTGCAGGGTAAAATCTGGTAGTTCGAATTGGTTACCTACCGAAGCGTGGAGTACTTTAGGCATTGGGACCAGCGCCTTTTCTGTTACCCAAGATGCGCGATCGTTTCGGCAGTGGGGTCAAGTCCAATTCGGCACTGATACCTCTGTGTGTCCACAAAGCTAAACGCGTGGAAGCGGCGTTGCCTTGGCTTTACCTGCACGCCATTTCGATGGCGGCATGCATGAAGAATCGTCAATGTTGCTCGGTGAAGAGGCCAAGACTGCCCAACGCAGGACGGTTACCCCTGATCGGTTAGTTCAGCGAGTAACAGCCTGGTGTTGGTTGCTCTGTGGCCTCTTGCTGCGTGCTTATAATTCCCACATCTAATACAGTTGGAGTCCGGCGCACCACAATAAGGATTTTGAACCGGCGAATCTTCTCAAAGGACACTAAGCTGGTTTCGAAGTAGCTAACAGCATTTTAACCGAAAACTTGAATAAATTAACTTATTGATCTTAATAGCTCTCTCAGACTTCCGTGAGCTTTCGCGCCGTGTCATCCGTTCGATTTGAGGCCGCCAGTTTCTCAAGAAGGTCACGAACAAGAATGTTCAAATCGTAACCTTTGGCTTTGAACTCCTGCGCCAATCGGTAGGGTACTGGCACCTGAACAAAGGAAGCAGCCTGATGTACTGTCCGGTTTAGCATGATCATCTCCTAGTTTTGTCAGAAAATTGAAACGGCAAGCCAGATGTTACTGGATCGTTATAATTTTCGATTTGTATCGCCATTTCGCTCTCACCGCGAGAATGGCTGACTTCTAACTACGCTCGATCCACGGAATGAAAGCATATTACAAGAACTTTATGCCAAAAAATAATTTGTTAGCATTAAGTTAGAACTTTTCGTTCCTAAAAAGGAACGTCGCAAAATGTCGCGCGTCAACTGGCGGTTGGCAAATCCGAGCACTTTACCGCAAGGGCAAAGGGCTTGTTTTAATCTGGTGACCCATTTTGCAGTGTCCGTTGAGCACCTTGGTGCGAATAAGTCCATGTGAAGTTGGTCAATCGGCTCGCCGGTTGGCCAACTTCACATGTCTTGCCCGCTTTTTTGAGGTTACCGACGTTGATTGTTGGTTACCGGGTTTACTGCCCTTGATTTCCGTTGATTTTGCTTGCTCGCAGGGTGATTTTTGCGCCGATCAAGGAGAATCAACCTGGTGTGACCTTACCGGCCAGGGTAAATCTCAAACGAGTAACCGCTGGGCGGTCACGTTGCTTCGTCAGGGAGAATGCCAGGATTTGCCCAAAAGAATGCCGGGCTACGGGAGCCCGGCAGCAATTGGACTGGCATGTTTGGAACAAAGCTCTCTGAATGGATTTCCTCGGACTGTGTCAGGCCGCCTGATCGGCTGCCTTGGGTTGGCAGTTGTGCAGGTACTCAACGGCGCGCTGCGCATGCGCGGCGGCGGTGAAGATAAAGCGCTTTTCTTCTTTGATCAGGGTGATCCAACTCTGAATGTACGCGGCATGATCCTCACGGGTTCGGGCGTGATGCCAAGATCCGCGCAGAGGAATGCACTGCCCATCTCGGCCACCAGTTCCTCTTTCGCGTAGGCCTCATCGCCCCCCTGCTTGCGGCCAAAATCCCGGTGCAGTCGGGTGGGGTGACGTGTGCTATGAACTGTCTCGTGCGCCAGCGTGGAAAAGAAACTTTCCGAGTCCCGAGATGACACAAAGGGCGGCATTTTAATCATATCGAGCGCGACGGAATAGCTTGCGCGGTTGCCCATCTCGAGGATGGTAACGCCGGTGTTCTTGAAGTACTGGTCCAGCATTTGATCCCGCTCATCCGGGTTGACCTCTGGAACCTCCGGCTTCCCATAAAAGCGCTCGGGTAAGTCGGCGATCTGCTCGACATTGAACACGCTATAGGCCTTCATTAAGGGAATCGAGACCTCGACATCCTCGCCGGTGTCCTGGTCGGTCTCGGTCTTGCGGATGGCATCGGCGTACACCACCATCGAACCGTGCTCGCCCTTGCGAACTCGGCCGCCGAGCTCATTGGACTGCTTCAGCGTCATCCAAGTGGCCGAGCCAAAGCCCTGCTCCAGAGCCGCGGCCCACAGCAGGAGAATATTGATCCCCTGGTAGGGCGTCCCATTGGCCCTCAGGGGCCGGGTGATCCTGCCGGCGGCATGGTCACCGCTCCAGGGCTTCATCCAGGTCAACTCGCCTTTTTCCAGGTCGGCCAGGATCTTCTGGGTCACGCGGGTGTAGACATCGCATTTCGGCTCGGACGCAGTCGTGTTCATGGCGCTTGCTCCTATTCGGGTTGAGGGTGCCAGTGCGGCGGCACCCCTGACCCGCTGGCGAAGCGCGGGGGGTAGCAAGGGCAAGCAAAAATCACGGAAGGTTCACGGCGGAAAAACGGAAGCTTCGGCCCAGCGCAGCGCCGGCTGAAAGCCGCTTTTTCTGACGTGAAAGCCGTTATTTTTGTTGTCCCGCGCGTGGGGGCAGGCGCCCCCTAGGATCTTCCCCGCCGGTTCACACGTTCGGGTGATCCGGCCAGAGGGGCGGAAACAGTCTGCGTCCGCAGTCTGTTTCTCCGCTTGCAATGCACTGTCCAAGAAAAAGCCCGAGCCGGCGACAGCCGACCCGGGCGCGAAGCGATAACTCAGTACTCGCTGGGTAGCAGGATCACGTGGTTAGTGAAGTAGAGAGAGATCTCATCCAGCGGGAAGTCGCTGTAGGGGATGGATTTGGAGAAGACCACCCGGCCGTTGCCGTCATCGCAGGTGAGCAGGGCCGTGTGATCGGGATTGACCTGAAGCTCCCAGTGCTGAAAGGACTCGGCGGCGACCGGGCGTTCGTAATGCTGGGCGAAGGCGATCTCGTCCAGCAGCCAGAAGGCGCCGGCGGCTTCGGCGACGTGTTGGGCGCCCTCGGTGAACAGGACATCGCGGATCAGGCCGTGGCGGTACCAGGTGGTGGTGCCGGTGAACTGACGAAGCGCGGCTTTGGAAAAGGACTGAGTCGTGGCCATGGGTGCGTCTCCTTCGGTTCCGGGACCGCGCCCATCGCGGCCTTCCGGTGGCGGCGCATCAGCGGGGGCCAGGCAGACGGCGCACCCCGCAGGGGCCGTAACCACGTGGCGGACCGCGGTCTGGGGCTTTTTGGACCGCGAGGAGGCCGAACGGCCGGGGAAAAAGCCCCAAGCCGCGGTTGCGCCGGCAGACGCCGCCGCTACAGCAGGGCACCCTGACGGAAGGCTCGTGGGGCGGTCGTGACCCGGACCGACTCCCTGGCCGCAGCGATAGTCAGCTGACGCGCTCGACTCATTTGCCAACCCCGCCATTCGCGAGGAGGAAATATTGTGTACCAAGCCGAGAACCACGGGGCTCGTCGGGGACTGCCTGGACTCAGCGCCTGATTCCCCTGTGCGCTCGGCGCCGAGAGTCGGGCATTAACCGCCTAACTTTTATCGCTGATCAGATCCAGGCCACCGGTGCAAATGCGCGTGCATTCGACCGCTGCGTTCCATTGCGCACAAGCTTATCCACCGATTTTGTGTATATTTTTATCATGGACTAAAGGAGCGTACTGCCATGGACATGAACCCGATGCCCATGCCACTGATCGCCGCCATCCAGTAGCTCATTCCCCTGGTGATCCTGGGCGCGATTCTGAGATCGCCCTGGTTCAAGGGACTCGTTGGCGAACAACTGGTGCGATTGGCTGCCTGGCTCAGGCTGGACAAGACGGTCTACCATGCGATCCACGATGTCACCCTGCCAACTCCGGACGGTACCACGCAAATCGATCACGTGTTCGTCTCCCCCTACGGCATTTTCGTCGTCGAAACCAAAAACTATTCAGGCTGGATTTTCGGCGGCGAACACCAACCCAACTGGACTCAGAAGATCTACCGCACGACCCACAAGTTCCAGAATCCGCTCCGCCAGAATTACAAGCACTTGAAGGCTCTGGAGTCGTTACTGGATGTCCCCCCGGAAACCTTGCACTCGGTCATCGTGTTTGTCGGCGGCAGCACCTTCAAGACACCGATGCCACCCAATGTCACTTATGCGGGCGGCTATGTGCGCTACATCCAATCCTTTCAGACCCGGGTATTTTCGCGAGAACAGGTCGAAGCGATGGTTTCGGCGATCAGTTCCGGCAGAAAGAAGCCCGGCTTCAACACGAACCGTGAGCACGTCCGCCAGCTTCAATCACGCCATGACGTGACGGCGCCCCGACTGTGCCCACGCTGTGGAAGCGCCATGGTCCTGCGGGAAGTCAAGAAGGGCGGCAATGTCGGTAAAAGCTTTTGGGGCTGTTCACAGTATCCAAAGCGCCGTGCCGTTCAGAATACCTGAGAGAACTCATCCAGCAGGGGCAAGCCATGACCACACCGAATTTCGTTTCACGCTCGCCATTGATTCTGACCCTCCTGGCGCTGGTTCTTTTGGAGAGCCCGATTGCCCTTGCCAAGCCCATCAAGCGGCTGGACTATGAAGGCTTTACGGCCTGGGTTGACTGCGCCCGGCGCGGACAGACCCGCTTTCAGTACGCGGCCAACGCCGATAGCGGCAGCTTCCCCCGTCTGGACGATTACGCGCTCGATCCCAATGTGCCGAAGAAATGCCAGCAGAAGTCCACCCGCAGCTACGGCCGCGGCTATGACCGGGGCCATCTGGTGTCGGCCAACCACATGGACTTCTCGGGAAACGCCATCATGCAAAGCAACTACATGACCAACATCCTGCCGCAGGTGCATGAGTTGAATGCCGGAGCCTGGCTGGCGACCGAGGAGATCGTCGAATGCTATCGGGACCTGGAGCCTTTGCAGGTCTATGGCGGCGTGATCTGGGGCACGAACAAGAAAAACGATTACTTCGTGAAGTCGCATGGCGTCAGGGTAACTGTTCACGCCCTTGCGTGTCTGAGCGAAGCTGGGCATGCTGGTTCCCATGAAAAAGCCTCGAATTCAGCTTGACCCTCCGGAACGGCCTTCTAGCTTGGAAGAGGCGGAAGTCGTGATCGAGCTCTATTGGCAGGCGCTGCAATCACTCCGCGGTGGGGGTGATCCCGAGACGGTGAGTGCAACGCTCCGCCAGGCGCTTTCAACACAAAAAAAGAGCCGTAAACCCGCAAGAAAGTCTTGACAGGGTTTTTGGCTCGAAATGGCCAAATTCACCGACATTCCGCGATCCGCCTGAAGGCATGTCCCAACCGCCCTGTCGTCCTCCTTAAGTTGCAATCGCAGAAAGTCTGGGGACCGCCGTTGCCGCCGGACGATTCGCGCTGTGCGTGGCGATCAGGCGGTAAAAATCGCTGAAAAAAACCGGGCTTACAATAGCCCCATGGAGGAATTTGTCTAACAATTCAGGGCCTTGCCGGACCGTCCCGAGACGATCGACGAGGCCTATGAGTTGATCAAAACGCTCTGGCAGGCGTTTCAGTGGAGCCTCGAAAGACAGGGGCTACATTCCGGCAATTCTTCGATCCCACCCAGGCAGTATCGCCTCTCGGGAAGGGCCAAGGATCCAAGGTTTCGCAAGAAACCCTCGACACGCCAGCGCGGCGCACAGCCCGGTCATGTTCAACATGCGCGTGACCGTATCCCGGAAGCGGACGTCGATCAGATCGAGCGCTATTTCCCCGAGGCGCATTGCGCCTGTGGCGGGGAGATTCGGATAGACGAAGAACCCCAACACCGCCATCAGGTCTTCGACTTGCCGGAAATCACGTTCACGGTGACCGAGCATCAACGTTTCGGCGGTCACTGTCAGGCCTGTGGCTGGAGCGTCACCGCCAAACTGCCCCAAGCGATTCCCTCCGGTCAGATGGGACCCGGACTGATTGCCTGGATTGCCCTCATGAGCGGTCACTTTCGCCTCAGCACCCGCAGTATCCAGAGCCTCCTCAGCTTGCAGTGGGGACTCACCTTCAGCACCGGCGCCATCAGTGAATCTCAGGAACCCGTCGCCGACTGGCTGGAACCCCTGTACCAACAGGTCGGCGAGACGATCCGCCAGGCTCCAGTGGCTCACACCGATGAAACCACCCATTTCCGCGCCCAACAGCGCACTGGCTATGGGTACTCTGCACCCCGCAGTTGGCCTTCTTCATGATCCACGCCTCGCGCGGTATGAAAGCCGCTCGCCAGTTGCTGGAACCCTTTGCCGGCATCCTGATCTCCGATCGGCACGGCGCCTATGGCACCCATCCGACCCACCAGCGTCAGCTGTGCTGGGCGCATGTCATCCGCAATCTCGAACGGATCTCCGGCAGAAAAGGCGATCCAGGCGAACTGGGCCTCTGGTTGGTCCGCGTCGCCCGACTCATCATCCGCCTCGAACACGCCTGGCGGCGCAGCGCTTATCGATCCCCCCATTACCGACGGCGACTCGAACAGGCCCGCGAAAATTTCCGTGTCGCCCTCGAACAGGGCTATCATCAGCATCGCGGCCAGCGCACCGGAAATGCCTGCAAGGCCTTGCTGGACGATGAGCCTATGCTGTGGCAATTCCTCCACTCGCCCGGCCTCGACCTGACCAACAACACCGCCGAACGCGCGCTGCGCCCCTATGTGATCTGGCGCAAGACCAGCTTCTTTAGCCAATCCGAACGCGGCGACCGCTTCCGCACCCGAGTCGTGACCGTCACCGAATCCTGTCGACGGCTCGAGCTCAGCGCCTACAGCCTCCTGCGTCAGGTCTGCGACCAGGGCATCCGCAAGCAGCCCATCGCCCTCCGCCTGCCCATTGATCATCTCTACCGAATCCCGCCCACTCGGCAGCTTGAAAATCGTCACGCTGCGTAAGGGCGTGAACGGATACCATTACCGACGTTCGGCGTATCCTTTCAATTCCTCATCAACGACGGCTTTCGGTTTTTGTCGGGATGCCTCAGCGTCTGACGTCTTATATTTTCGGAGATTTTGAATTCGAGTCCTATACCTGTATGGTTTTACTTTGACGTAGCGTTTGTCATGTCAGGAGATATGTCATGTTCGATCACTATTCGCGAGACCTGTTTATAAAGCGGATTGAGAAAAGACTGGAAGTTTTTTTTACACGCCATGAAACAGCCGTGAATCGCTTCAAGCGGATGGCTAATCTTGCGGCGTTCTGCTTGCTATGGCCATACTCCTCTCTCCTTTCATATGCCCTGCTCGTCACCGCTGTTCTCGGTATCTGGTACGGCTTCGCCTCTGTTATGGGACTCGAAGTTCCGGAAGGCAATTTCTTTCAAGCAATTCTTACTTATTACAAGCAACCAATACTTCGGACCATTATCAACATTGGATTCCTGTTCCTTATCGCATTCTGGATATTCATGGTGCGGAGCTACTATCGGGTGTTCTATGGATTCTTGGAAATGATCGTTGGTGCAATTATCGGTTCTTCCGTCAATGTGAATGACCCAGACCAAAAAGTGGTCCTACTAACGCTTGCCAGTGGTGTCTACGTGATGGTGAGAGGGCTCGACAATATCGACAAAGGGGTTTCTGACGAAGGTCCTGGGGCTGATGTCCTTCGATACTTCCCACTCTATCTGCGCAATTGGATAGAGAGCGGAAAAGACCTTTCTGTCAGTGAAGTACTAGATCCAGCAAATTGGCGCACTCACGCTGAAAAAGATACGGCAAAAGATACTCACCTCAATTCTCCGGAAGACCAGACTCACGGTAAGTCATGACCATAATCACCTGCCCTTTCTTGATGTCGATGGTAATCTTCTCCGGAAGCTCGTGATGTCCAACCGCTTTCCTCAAAAACCGCTGGGCGGCATCCTTGTCGCGATGGGCGGTGAGGAGGAAACTGATGGGCAGTCCCGCCTTATTAATGAGCCCCACAGGCAAATCGGGGCACTTGAACTTCGGATGGGCTGCCTTGGAGCTGACGTCCATGAATGACTGGTCTCGGTATGAGTCGGAGGACGGCAAAGGTTGACGTGACGCCGAGAAATCGATCCGAGCGACTGACTGCCACTGTGTGTTCAACGGGCATTCCGCGCCGGAAGAGCCGCTGATGCCTGCATTGCTGTCTTTCCTGACCTCAACCTGGACGCCGACCCATCGGCCATTCCTGCCCTTCACCTCTTCCGCACAACGGTCATTCCGGAACGTCAGCTCCGAGTTCGATCTTCGGAACGCAACGTGCCCTAACCTTGCCAGTGGCAACGCTTCGCTAGGAAAAGCAGGTAACGAATGTAGAACCGAATGAAACTCAGGCAAGACATATTGGGAAATTTGGCCAAATTGACCGAACCCTTGCGCCCTTCCATGCGCTTCGGCCAGCAGTTATTCGACAGGCTTTTCCGATAGCTTTTCGATAAGCCTATCGAGTTTTGAGGTATCCACCGGCTTGGCGAGATATTGGTCAAACCCGACTTCCTCGCCTTTTTGTCTGTCGGACTCCGCACTCCAGCCCGTGACTGCGGCGATCAAGATGTCCTGGCCCCAGGGCCGCTGACGAATCTGTCGGCATGCATCGTAGCCGTTCAAGTTTGGCATCCCGATATCCAGCAATATCAACTCTGGTTGGAATGCCTCGGCAAGCTTAACCGCCTCTAAACCATTACTGGCGGTCGCAACCTGATGCCCGATCGCCTGAAGGTGCATTTCCAGGATTTTCGTCAAAGAAGCATTGTCGTCGCAGATCAAAATACGGCGAGGGACGAAGACTTTCGAAGTGAGATTCTCGTCGCTTTGGCAGTCCGGAGTCTTCGAGTTCGGCGGCCTGCAAGGTAAACGAACGATGAACTCACTGCCTTTGCCGTCACCTTCACTTTGCGCTTCGACCGTTCCTCCATGAAGCGTGACCAGTTTCTTGACCAGGCTGAGCCCGATACCCAAACCTCCATAATGCTTTTCCAGCGATTGATCGACCTGAGTGAAGACGTCAAAGATGCGGTCCAGCATCGAGGCGGGGATGCCGATGCCGTTGTCCAGCACTCTGACCTCGGTGGTACCATTGCGCTCTTCGGCTTTAACGGTGATATCGCCGCCCCGCGGGGTAAACTTGGCGGCGTTGTTGAGCAAATTGCCGAACACCTGTCCAAGCCGCACCAGATCGGCATTTATTGTGATCGGCTTTTCGGGAAGTTCGAGGTGCAGCGTATGTCCGGACTCGGTGATGAAGGGCAGGCTGAGTTCCACGGCTTGATGAATGGCAGTGGAGAGTTCGATTGTGTTGAAAAACAGCCTTTCCAATCGTGGGTCGCGAATACCGATTGACCGATTAGAAAATCATTTTGACGGACGGCGATCGGTTTTCGCGGGTTGAGACGGGCTGTCCCGCCGTTATGCGGGTACTTCGGTGGCTTTTGGCGCCATTGGCATCAGCCATTTCGCCATTCTTCGCAAATTCTGGGCAGTCGCCGCCAGTAGGAACTCGTCCCGGGCGCCGCTGAAGCCACGCAGACGCAGCTTGTCGAGCCTGAGGATGCGCTTGAGATGGGCGAACAGCATTTCCACCTTCTTGCGATCTTTCATCGATT